>CAYQBZ010000006.1:0-22767 GCA_964415855.1 uncultured Rikenellaceae bacterium | reverse complement strand
AGTTATTATGTTCGTGCCTATGCAGCAAATATTACAGGAATTGCTTATGGTGAAGAAATAAGCTTTAGCACAACAAATAAAACCCTGAGTGCAATAAGCGTACTGCCAACTGACTGGGCAACAGGTATCAGTCCGGCCTATTGCTGGTACAACAATAATGAATCTGCATACAAGGATAAATATGGTGCCCTTTACAAATGGTATACTGTAGTCAGTGGAAATCTTTGTCCCGCAGGATGGCATGTTCCTTCGGATGCTGAGTGGAATGTACTGGTTAATTACCCAGGAGGAGAGAATATTGCAGGTGGTAAACTTAAAGAAACCGGTACATCAAGCTGGAAAAGTCCAAATGCCGGAGGTCCCCGTTGCCTAAGGTGATTAGTGGTTCATTAATTTTACCTGGAAGGTCCTCTCCTTTCAGGGGTAAACATTGTCAGATCCCATTCATTGTACCAGTGAAGCTCCATTTTACCCTCCTCTGTAATGGTAATCGGAAGGAAAACATACTCCGAATCGGGACGGCCGCCACCGTTCCACCGGTCCCCCATGTAGAGATAGGCATTAACATAGCCGGGGATCTTAAAAATATAACATGGCTGGGAATTAAATGAATTGTTCCCTGCGTCTCCAATGAAAGGACTACCATGGCCTGTATAGGGTCCCATGATCTCAGGTGCAGTATAGTATGTCCCCGGGTTGGGGGTCCATCCAGAACACTGGCTTGTAAGAAGATAAAAAATGCCACCTTTCTTAAGAATGCCCGGCCCCTCACAATGGGCTTCAATATCTACATCGTTTGTAGTTAAACTAAGATAATCCTCCGACAGTTCCACCATCCGGATGGTCCGGTTGGTATGATCGGCGGCATAGCCTATGTAGGCTTTTTTTGTTTCAGGATCGACATACATTCCTATATCGCGCGATTCATGGCCATTGGGTCGGTAGTGGTCAAGTACCGTGAATGGTCCTGTAGGGCTTTGACTGACTGCCACACCAAGCTCAGCAATGGTATAGCCATTACCGTCATAATGAAACCACATGACATAATTATGGTTCTTTTCATCATATACAACTTTGGGACGTTCGAAGGTCTGTATTTCTCCTTTGTCCAGCACAACACCCTCATTTTTCCAGTTATAAAGATCGGTGGAGGAATAACATGAGGCGCCCCTGGGCTGGCCCCTGTGTTCGCCATACCAGAAAAAGGTCTTCAGCGAATCAATGTAGATAATATTTCCGCCATGGCAATCGATATGTATCCCGTCGTCGGCGAGCCATTTGCCACCCGGTTTAAAGGAAGTGAAACTGGTAGGACTTTGTGATATGGCAGGCAGATATAAAGCAAAAAGCCCTATATATGCAAAACCACGCTTAAAGAATGTACCGATATCCGGATATGCATTTCCTGGTTTCATAATCGAGAATTTAAAATTATATTCTGAAAAGGTATCTTAATCATTTGAGTCTTGATAACCATGTCATTTTATGTGAAAGATCATCCGTATAAATCTATTAATTTTTCATTGATATTCCGTAATTTAATTTTCACAAGGAGTATATAATAACCATGCCGGTGGTTTATTTCACAGCCTTACATTTTATCATCACTTTTCCTGTCTTCAGGTTTTCGGCCTCTGCTGAAAGTGTAATATTCCCTTTTGTGGTAAACGGGCGGATAATGGCCTGGGCTCTTCCTTTAAATGTGTTTATCACCGGGCGGTTGAAGCTTCCCATGTCATAAGGACTGGCGTTGCCCGATGCTGCAAGCTCGCCGTTTCCTGTCAATGTCAGCCTGATCGGTATGGAATCCCTGGGTACAATTTGTCCATTTTTGTCAACAACCTCGATCTTCACAAAAGAAAGATCATTCCTGTCTGCATTTATTTCATTTCTGTCGGCAGTAAGTCTTACACTTACAGGTTCACCGGCAGTCTGAAGCAACTTCGTGGCAATTTCTTTGCCATTATCGTATGCAGTGGCTTTTAGTTCACCGGGTTGGTAGGCGACATCAAACACGGCCGTATATTTAGTTTCCGCTGAAACCTCTTCTTCTCCGATAAGCTCCCCGTTTAGCTCAAGCTTCACCATGTCGCCTTTTGTAAAGACACGTATCTGGAGGGATTTCCCCTCACTCTCCTTCCAATTCCAGCTCGGCCATTCCTGGGGCCAGCCCCACCTGCCTACTCTTTCAACCAGTCCTTCGGGTATTGGTTCATGAACCATTATCTCAAGCTTGCTGTTATCCCACAGAATATCCCTGTAGAGCATCGGCGATTTTTTTTCACCTGTAATATCAATATCTCCGCACCATGCGCCAAACCATGGCCAGTTGGAAGGTCTCCTGAACTGATTAGGCTGAGGACCTTGATTTGGTCCTGATGCTTGCGGACCACCTGAAGGCGGTCCTCCTGAAGGGGGTCCTCCTGATGGTGGCGGGCCGGATCTGCGTTCGTTTTGCTGTCTGGGTTCAGCATATTGCGATCTGCCCAGGGCAACCTCACCCAGGTAATCCCATCCTGTCCATACAAAGTCACCTATTACATATGGATGCTTTTCTACCATATCCCAGTTCTCAAATGCCTGTACCGGGAATGATTCTGTACCAATAAAAATACGGCTGGGATGTTGTTTATGATCCTCCTCATACCTGGCATACGCATAATTATAACCTGCAACATCAAGCAACTCAAAAGCAGGTGCATTACCCCAGTCTGCCAGTCCAAAAGCATTTATTGCCTCGGTGATAAGCCGGGAAGGATCTTTTTCCCGGATCACTCCGATAAGATTTTCAGAGATCCGCAGCCCGTCAGGATTGGTCCACTCGCGTATCTCATTACCAATGCTCCACAGGATGATACTGGGATGGTTCCTGTCGCGCAGGATCATAGCCTCAAGATCCCTTTTCCACCATTCGGCAAAGAAACGGGAGTAATCCTCCGGATTTTTCGGAGTCTCCCACATATCCGTGAATTCATCAATGACAAGCATCCCAACCCTGTCGCATGCATTTAAGAATGTTTCAGACGGCGGGTTGTGAGAGGTGCGTATAGCATTATACCCATTTGCTTTCATAATTTCAACACGACGTTCCTCAGCCCTGTCAATAGCTGCGGAACCCAGCAAACCGTTATCATGATGCATGCAGCCTCCTTTAAGCTCAATTGGGCCTCCATTCAACAGGAACCCTTTTTCAGCCGAAAATTCAACAGTACGTATACCAAAAGTCTGAGTGTAAGTATCTGATATTTTACCTTCTGTTTCGATAGATATTACTGCGTGGTACAGATCGGGAGTATCAAGCGACCACAGATCAGGATCTTTAACTGGTATCTGAAAATTCTCAGCAATTGTTGCAGAGGACTCAATCAGGAGCGGGCTCTCAGCCTGGACAACTGATTTTCCGTTTACGTCAAGAATATTTACTTTAATTACAGTATTTGCTGATGCTCTGCCATCGTTTTGAGCGGTCACTGCCAGGTCGACAATCGCCTCATCTTTGCGTACCTCAGGTGTTGTTACATATACTCCCCAAACCACAACATGAACAGGATCAGTTAGTACAAGATGCACGTTCCGGTAGATGCCTGAACCTGAATACCAGCGGGTATTTCTGCCGGTATTATCCACTTTTACAGCAATTACATTCGATTCTCCTGTGGGATTTAACAGGTCCGTGATATCGAACCAGAAAGGTGAATAGCCGTATTTATTTACACCAGCCTCTTTACCATTTACCCATACTTCCGTTTCCATGTAAACTCCGTCAAATTGCAGCACTGCTGTCTTTCCTTCATCAGACTTTTCCAGGGAGAAATGTTTCCGATACCAGCCGGTACCACCCAGAACATTACCAGGTGAGCGCCCGCCTCCGGGACTGCTTTTTGAGAAAGGGCCAATCTGGTCAGGACCATCATCGCCAGGAAGATCCATAATACTATAGTCGTGAGGCAGGTCTACAGTTATCCATTGCGAATCATTAAACCGGGGTTGTTCGGCACCCACAATACTGTCACGCACGAATTTCCAGCCAGTGTTGAATAAAGTGTCACGACCAGCATTAGCCTGTTCATTCGAGGATCTGCAGCCGGTAAAAAGGAGAATGATAATTGACAAGATTAACAAGGATCCTTGTTCTGATTTTGTTTTCATGATAAGGTATTCTTTGGTTTAAAGAAAATGAAATAATACAGAATGGTAAACGAAGATAAAAAATTCCGGGAAAGAATGCTGTTTAAAATGTTGAATTTCTTTTAAATAATTATGGGCTCCTGGTATGGTCCCATGGATTTTGAATTACAAATTGGTTGTACTCAGGTTAAATTTCTGCGACTGGCTTTTTTGGAACACATTATTTAATATTTTTAAAATATATTCATTCGTTAATCGTCTTTGATGGAAAAGATAATTGACATGGAAGCAATGACTAAAAATAAGACTCAACATATATGTCCTGTTGAAAGAGCAGGGGGACTTGATAATTCCTTAAGAAGACTGGTTCAGAATCCTCGAAGAATTCTGCGCCCATATATAAATGATGGAATGAAAGTTCTTGACCTGGGATGCGGCCCGGGATTCTTTACAACTGAAATAGCAAGAATGATGAATGGAACAGGGTCCGTAATTGCAGCGGACCTGCAGGAAGGCATGCTTGATAAGTTATATGAAAAAATACTGGGCACCGATCTCGAAAAAAAGATCAGGCTGCATAAATGTGAAGAAAATAATCTTGGACTTAATGAAAAGGTGGATTTCATCCTGGCTTTTTACGTCATCCATGAAGTGCCTGATATGGACCATTTGTTCGGGGAATTCAAATCAATATTAAAGCCGGGTGGTAAAGTATTTATTGTTGAGCCCGGATTCCATGTGTCGGCAAATGAATTTGAGGAGATGATAAAGAGAATTCTTTCGAGTGGATTCAGAATTATTGGCCGGCCTAAAATTTTACTGAGCAGATCTGTCATTTTAACCGGAGACCAATATTGTTTAAAACATTTATAAATAAAGGGTATTAATTAATGATTAATTTTGATTAACACTTATTTATAAGAGCAGGGTCTTACGGTTGAAATAATAATACCAGATGATTAATTATTTAATATTTGGGGTAAGTTATTCCTTTGCATGTGTTGTGCAACCAGGTCCTTTCCAGGCTTTCCTTTTATCCCGGAGCCTTACTAACGGTTGGCGAAAGACTATCCCACTGGTCTTTGCTCCATTGATAAGCGATACACCAATTATAATTATTGTCCTGTTATTCTTAACAACAATACCTCATGAAGCCTTGTATATACTTCAATGTGCCGGGGGGATCTTCCTGCTATATCTCGCATACAGGGCATACAGAACATGGAGCAAACTCAGCCAATCTGATAAAAAAGATATTATCCCCGGCAAAAATTTAATTTCAGCAGTAATAGTCAACTTATTAAATCCTGCGCCTTACATTGGATGGAGCATGGTAATGGGACCGCAACTTATAAAGGGCTGGGCAGAAAATCCGGCCAATGGTATTATTCTGCTGGCAGGATTTTACGGATCAATGGTTATCTACTCTTCCTTAATGGTAGTTCTGTTTGCTGCAACTGGAAGAATAGGTCCCCGGGTTAACAGGATAATGTTGGGGATATCTGTAATAGTCCTGATAATTTTTGGATTTTATCAGTTGGGGTCGGGAATAAGATTTGTTCTTTTCAAGTGAATGCTCCCGGAGAAGGACAACCGATTAAGTGCCATGGTATCCGGGGAAAAGGCCAGGTTGAAGTCCTTAAGAAATATGGCATTAACAACATTATCTACCACGAATCGCAGGGCACAGCCCATGAATGGCTAACATGGAGAAGGACACTCAATGAATTTGCCCCGAGGTTATTCAGGTAAGAGTGATATTCTCCCAGCTTGTTCCCGGCATTTGATTTACTATAGGTTTGAAATATAGAACCTTCTCAATTATATTTCTGAGATTATCAGACTGTCAAAAATTCTGACTGAAAGGTATCGGATCAGAATGAACTATTTTTGCTTATAGTTTCAATATGACTTATATTTGATAATATATCATTTTGTTAGCAGATGTCAAGCATCATAGAGGGATATAATTACGACATCTTCATCAGCTACCGCCAGAAAGACAATAAAGGTGACAGGTGGGTAAGTAATTTTGTTGAAGCACTGAAGACAGAACTGGAATCCACATTTAAAGATGACATTTCAGTTTATTTCGACGAAAATCCCCACGACCGTCTTCAGGAAAGCCACGATGTGGAAAAGAGCCTTGAAGGCAAATTAAAGTGCCTGATTTTTATCCCTATACTTTCACAGACCTATTGCGATCCTAACAGCTATGCCTGGCAATATGAGTTTTTGCCCTTTCTTGACATAGCAACAGGCGACCGTATCGGTAAAGATGTTAAACTCAGGAGTGGAAATGTAGCCAGCAGAATTCTACCTGTACGGATACATGACCTTGAAAAGGATGATATCAGACTTTATGAGAAAGAGACCGAAAGCGTTCTAAGGGCAATCGATTTTGTATTTAAAACAGCAACAGGCGTAAGCAGACCCTTACTTCAAAATGAAGATCATCCAAATGATAACCTTAATAAAACCTATTATCGTGACCAGATAAACAAAGTGGCCAATGCAATCAAGGAGATCATCCAGGGATTAAAGGCAGTACCTTATGAAAGGCAGGTTAAGGAAAAACCTGTGGAAGAGATACTAATTAAACAGATACCTGTAAAAGAGGAAGAACCAGCGCAAAAGAATCCATTTAAACTGACAGGAAGAAAATTGTTAACGGGAGCAGTCATCCTGGCCATTATAATCGCCGTTGTACTTACCAATATTAAATTATTTAAGAAAGATAAGTTTAAAGATATCCGGGATCCTGATGGCAGGATATCACTTGCAGTAATGCCTTTTGAAAACCTGACAGGCGATACTACGCTGAACTGGTTCGGAAGGGGAATATCATCACTTATTATCAACGGACTTGGAAGCTCATCAGAATTGGCTGTACGTGACGACCAGACGATGTTTGAAGTAATAGAAAGCATGGACCAGGTGTTTACGGCAGCCATCACACCTTCGATGGCAAAAGCAGTGGCTGAAAAAGCCAGGGCAGAGACATACATATCAGGCAGTTACCAGGGGAGAGAAGGTGTTTACTGGATACTGGTGAATCTTATCGATACCAGGAGCGGCGAAATAATATGGACAAATAAGGTTGAGGGCGATTGTTGACTCACTATGCGACGAAATAAAAGACTACCTCGAGATTAAGGTGCTTGAACAGAAAGCGAGCTTTGACTTCAGGGAAGCTTATCCAAGTTCAGCAGAAGCATACAGGTACTTCATTGAGGGTGTTAACCTGATCTTAGATTCAGATTACAAGTCTGCAATCAATACCTTGAAAAAAGCAGTGGAGATTGATACAGCTTTTACCTTTGCCTCATTTTATATAGCATTTGCCTATAATTTTGGCGGACTGGATTCGGCGGATATTCAAACATCATATTGGATACGCAAAGCTTATAACACAAAAAAGAGACTTCCTTTGAAATATCAAAACTGGCTTTCAGCGTGGAATGCGTGTTCCGGAAAAGATCCCAAGGAAATAAACCGGTACCTGGGATTGCTTGAAAAGGCTGAGACTGAATCAAGACTGTTCTGGCTTGATGTTGGAGTTACTTATTCTCAAATACTTGGGATGTATGATAAAGCGGAGGAAGCATTTAAAAAAGTCGAGGATATAAGTGTGGAAAGAGACAATGACTGGAAATATGAAAAATATTATGATGAATATAGTAAAGTATTATTATTGTTAAACAAACCCGGAGATGTGCTCCGGATCTGTGATAAGGGACTGAAGGTTGATCCTGAAAATGCCTGGTTAATGGTTTATAAAGGGAGTAGTTATGTTATGCTAGGAGACAGTACGGGGGTGAATAATAGCATTTCAGAGATCAAATCTTTTATAAAGAAAAATAAATATTCTGAATCGACTGAATCGTATGCTCTTGGTACTATGTATTTATCAGCCAAGGATACAACAATGGCTGAAAAGTATTACCGGAAGGCATATATGCTGGATCCTGAAAACCGTAACAGGAAAGCTAACCTTGCAGGGGTATTAATCAGGGGGGATATAAATATAGAAGAAGGTCTTAAATTGTGTGAGGAGGTCCTAGTTAAATATCCTGACCTTACATTCTGGATTCATATGAAAGGATTGGCATTACATAAGCTGGGACGAAATCAAGAAGCCCTGGAAATCTTAAAAGAACTTGATAAAAGAACTCTGGGTTATTATCGGGAGGTCAGTGAAGAAATAATGTCAGTAGAGAAGGCTCTAGCGGAGCAGGAGAATATGTAAACTGATGTACCGAATAACCACCGAATAACAATTTTCCCGATCGCACGATTCACTTACTTATTATACCCTGATCCCGATAACAAGGATATCATCTGTCTGTTCTTCATTATTCTCATCCCTCCACTGTTCTATCTCCTCATAGAGTTTATCACTCTGTTCAGACATTGAATATTCCTGTATCCTGACAAGGAAGGACTTAAACCTGGTGCTTTGATATTTCTTGTGATGTGTGCCACCGAACTGATCTGCATAACCATCAGAAAATAAATATATTGTATCTCCTGCTTTTAACTGTATTTCTTCCGATACAAATTTATAATCTCCTTTCTCATCACAATTTTCCATTGAATTACCGGCCTTGTATTCCACCAGTTCCCTGTTGGTTATACGGTATAACGGATTACTGACTCCTGCAAAAGTCAACAGATTGGTTTGTATATTTAAATTACAAAGGGCAATATCCATGTCATCCAATATCCCGGTCTCACCTTCATTCCTCCTGAGGAACCTGTGAAGCCTTGAATATAGATGGTTCAGTATATCAGCGGGATCTGTCAGTTTTATTTCACTTACAGCCTGGTCAATAATGCCATATCCAATAGTACTGAGGAGAGCTCCCGGGATCCCGTGTCCTGTGCAGTCAGCAGCTGCAAATATTATTGTATGATTACGTTTATTGAAAAAGTAGAAATCTCCGCTGACAATATCTTTCGACTTGAATAACACAAAACTGTCGGGGAAGCATTCCCTGACATAAAGATCACCGGGCAGGAAAGCCTGTTGAATATGTTCAGCATAGGTATAGCTGCCCTGGACTTCCCTGATTGTTGCCTCTATCTTATTATTTATGATCTTTACTTTTTCCTCTATATCGGGGGATGATAATGCAAGTACACTGATCTCCTCGTTCAAAGCCCGTGTCTCGTTCAGCAGCTTATGGATACTGCTTGAAGGTTTAAGAGCATATGACAGTTTTTTAATCCTTTCCGGATTTACCGGGTAGATCACATAGTTAATATCGTGAAGAAGAGCCGGGATTAATCTAACAAGTTCACGGTCTTTCTCTTTCTCCGATTCAGGTAATTCCTCATAAGGTATTAAACCCGGGTGTGTTTTTATTTCATTGTCTTTTATATTGCCGTAAATCCATCCGTTAAGTCTTTTATCCCAGCTCCACCTGATGTGTTCAACCCTGGCCATTGTCTCAACCTCCTCTGCATCGAGATGAAGGGTATATGGTTTGAAGCCTTTTTTTGCCTGTCGTATTTTATATCCAATTGAAAGTAATTTGGTTGGAATATGGTAAGCATTATCTGTATTTGAAAAAATGATGTCGTCAGGTAAATCATCAAAATCTGTCAGATGCTTCATTTCAGAATCCCCGGGATAGTATAAAACAGCAGCGTCAGGATCTTTTTCATCTCCCGCTTCCATGGTTCTCATCTTATGCAGGTAGCCAGAGTGTATTGCCCTGGCAAGTTTCTGAATCATTGTCATGTCTATTTCAGCAACCTCCTCTGGCCTGACAATTTCAAAGCCTATTTTCTTAAGCTGTGGCGGGATCAGGTAATTTAGTTCTTTGAAGAACCACTTCCTGGCTCCTGGTATGTTCTGAAATGATACATGAACTGAGTCTTCTTTCCCCTGAAGATTCCCGGCCTTACCTACTTCCGATTCTCCCTGGTCAGGGTCCCTGTAAAAATTCTCATGGTCAATTGAAGCAAGTGACTCAATCTCACTGTCGGTAATTATGCATGTTGCACAGAAATATTTGAACTGCCGTATGAAAAGATTTAAAGATTTCAGTTTCTCCGGTATCTCTGCAGCATAATCAAACCAAACCGCTTTTTCGTCTCTCGGAAGCCTGCGGAAAATTTTATTGAAGGTAAAGGGAGCTGTTATCAGTCCTCTTGCACGCCACATATCTTCGTATAGGTACTCGGCGATATTATCAATGAGTATTTTCTTATAGCTGGTCCAGTTGAGGGATATATCATGAACCAATTCACCATCGGGATCAAGAATTACTTCAGTCCATTTAAGGATATCTTTTTCTGTGAATTCACGCGTCATAGAGGATTATTTATTCAAGGCTGACAGAATAAAAGAAGGATTTCACTGGTTTTCCTTTTGAACATATTCAAAAGGCATCTTAGCCAGTCTCGATATTTCCTTTCCGGCGTCAAGCATATCCAGATCATCTTTTTCATAATGCCATTTTACGGATATATCCTTGCCTTTTGAACGAACATTGTTAATTTTCTTACAGAAGTCAAGAATGTTTTTTGCCGATGATGAATTGAAATATTCAAAATCAAGGTTAAAGATCAGAGGATCCGTTTCTTCCTTAGATTTTAGAAGATGAAAAGAGAAATCATCCATCCATGAGAGAATTTCATTATAGAAAACAGAAACATCAGCAGGTCTTGATTCGCCTGAGAGTTCGAATATCCTTTTCTCAGGATCAAGGGTTACTTTCGGGGCATTTGCCATCTGGTCAATAATCAGCTTTCTCATGATATATTTGTTTATTGAAATTTGTATTTCGAAATACGACAGGGAACTGTCGATCTGTGTAAAGACGTATTCAATAGGGTTCCCTGATTTTAATCTAATCAGCATGAATCCTAATCCTGCTCCGTTCTCACTCTTTTCCGGCTCGTCGTTAATCTCGTGCTCATAAAGGGTAGTAATTGAGCCTGGATCAAGACTGTTCAAATGATCGAGCTTCTTTTTAATACCTGGTACTTTATCAATTGCAACAGTATTACCTGACTTAATAATTATCTTGTCGCTCCTTATTACGGCTGATATATACGGTAATTTACCATAATTGTCTGCCTTATTTTTTTCACAATACTTGGCAATATTTTCCAGGCACTCTACAAGAATCGCATATATCCTTCTGGCTGTTGTTTTGTTCAGATCCTTAAAATCCCGTGTAATTTTCAGATTTTTCAGAAGCTGGTCTATCACTTCCTGGTCGACAGGACCGGTATATTCAAAGAATTTTCCTGGTTCGGTCATAGGACTGGGGGATAAAAACATTTTTCCGATTGTAAATAAATCATTAAATTGAATAGCTTTAAACAAAGATAAACTATAAGATTTTTTCAAACAGGTCTCTTTAAAATATTTTCCGAATAAATTCTTATTATAAGGTTTTATGAGTGAACACATTTTGACAGTATTGATGCAACTCTTTGCATTAATTGGAGATATCCACGACGACACGGTAGTTACTGCAAGGGAAAAGAATATTGTGAAGCTGTTCCTCCTGAGACATCTTAATAATGAACTGGCTATCAGATATATGAATATGTTTGAGGAATATCTCGAACAATATAATTCGGAGAATATCGCTAAAGGCAGTGTTAGGGACAGGAAACGGATTTCGTTGAATTCCATGAGGATACTGGCAATTTGTGAACAGATCAACATGGAACTCCGGCAGCAGCAAAAAATATACGTCCTGGTTCAACTCATGGATTTTATCCAGTCAGGGGAAGAAGTAACTGACACAGAGATTGATTTTATCAGCACTGTGGCTGATGCTTTTAACATCCCTGCTGACGAATCTCAGAATATCAGGAGTTTAATAATGGGCACTGTTGACAATATTCAGGATAAAAGGAAGATTCTCATTATTGATAATAACAAAGCAAATAAGCATACTGGTGTAAACCATATTTGTCGTGATTACCTTGGAGGAAGGATTGTATTCCTGTATACACCCGGTACCAATACCTATTTATTCCGCTATTCAGGAGACAAGGATATCTACATGAACGGACAGAATATCTCTTCTGGTCAAACTTATATTTTTGATCATGGTTCGACCCTTAGAGCTTCCGGAACAGAAGCTATCTACTATACTGAGATTGTCAGCCTTTTCTCGGAGGAATCCGATACCGGAAAAATAAATATTGACGCCCGGAATGTTACTTACAGGTTCAGAAGAAGTGAAAACGGCATTCATGATCTGAATTTCAGGGAAGAATCCGGAACGCTGGTGGGGATAATCGGGGGAAGCGGTGCCGGGAAATCGACAACGATGAGCATATTCAACGGAACACTAAAACCTCAGAGCGGAGATATATTAGTTAACGGGTACAATCTTTATGATGAGAATGAAAAAGAACACCTCCGCGGCGTTATTGGTTATGTGCCGCAGGATGACCTGCTGATTGAGGAACTTACTGTTTATCAGAACCTCTACTATAACGCTAAAATGTGTCTTGGTAATCTTGATGAAAGCAGGATATCCGAAATGGTAAACAAAGTACTTTCTGATCTGAATCTGGAAGAGACCCGGGATCTGAAGGTAGGTAATCCGCTCAAAAAGATCATAAGCGGCGGACAACGAAAGAGGATCAACATAGCCCTTGAACTGCTTCGCGAACCTGAAATCCTCTTTGTTGATGAACCAACATCCGGCCTGTCATCAATAGATACAGAAGTAGTGATGGCCCTTCTAAAAGAACAAACTTATAAGGGGAAGCTTGTTATTGTGAATATTCATCAGCCGGCTTCCGATATCTATAAGATGTTTGACAAGATAATGATTATAGACAGGGGAGGTTATCAGGTTTTTTATGGTAATCCGACTGAAGCGATTGTTTATTTCAAGACACACAGCTATCATGCTAATCCAACCGAGGATCAGTGCATAAAATGCGGCAATGTGAATACTGATCAGATTCTGCAGACAATAGAGGCAAAGGTTATCGATGAGTACGGAAGACCAACACAGGTAAGAAAAGTAACTCCCAAAGAATGGGCTGAAAAATTCAGGGAATATAATGCGGGTAGGAAAAGCTCAGGTCCCGCTGAAAAACTTAAGTTGCCTGAAAATAACTACAGTATCCCCGGCTTGCTAATGCAGTCACGTATCTTTTTTGCACGCGATATATTATCAAAGTTTGCAAACAGTCAGTATGTACTTATAAGTCTCCTGGAGGCACCGTTTTTAGCTTTGTTGCTTGCCTTTTTTACAAGATATTCTCCTGGGGATAGCTACCTTTTCCGTGAAAATGAAAATCTTCCTTCATTCCTGTTTATGTGTGTAATCACATCACTTTTCCTGGGACTCATAATCAGTGCAGAAGAGATCATAAAGGACAGGAAGATACTGAAACGTGAATCTTTTCTGAATCTGAGCTGGAACAGTTACCTTAATTCAAAGGTTTTAATAATGTTCATAATATCTGCCATTCAGACTATATCATTTATACTTGTTGCTAATACAATCCTTGAGATAAGAGGGATGACGCTCTCATACTGGATCATATTATTTACAACTTCCTGTTTCGCCAACTTGCTGGGATTAAATCTTTCATCTGCCTTTAATTCTGTTATTACTATTTATATACTTATTCCATTCATTCTGATACCCCAGTTATTATTCAGTGGTGTTATGGTAAAGTTCGACAAGTTGCATACAGGTCGCAGGTCGACATATGAATTTGTGCCGGTTATCGGAGAACTGATGGCGGCCAGGTGGTCATTTGAAGCCATTGCTGTTGAACAATTCAGCAAGAACAAATATGCAAGAATCTTTTTCAGCAATAATCTTGAGGATAGCCAGAATCACTGGTATGCCTATTATATGATACCTGCATTAAAAGCTGACCTGCAGAAATGTATGGACAGTTCTCAAAACAAAATAACTATCAGCGATAATTACCAAAAGATTAATATGTACATAACCATGTTGTCATCACTGGCCGGATTTAGAGAAGTACCAGCAGAGATCCGGACCCTGCTGGAAAAGGGAGACTATACTTCTGAAGATGCACGTAAGGTGGATAATTTTCTTGACAGTCTGGCCAGTCGGTTCAGGCATTTGTGCAAGAAAATGGTCAGTCGGAACGATTCTGTTAAAAGAATACTCGAGAAAAGAATAGAGACCCAGGGATTAATAAATTTAAGGAATGATTATGAAAACATTCATCTTAGTGATCTTGTACTGGCAAGAAATGAAAAGGACGGAATAATTGAAACATCAGATAAGATAATTCAGAAGTATGAACCTGCTTATATGAAACCTGTATCAAAAACAGGACGGGCTCATTTTTATACACCATACAAGCGCCTCGGGAACATGTTAATAAGCACATTCCTTTATAATGTGATTGTATTATGGCTGGTCACTTTCATCCTCTATTTGGCGCTGAATTTTAAGCTTCTGCAAAAGCTGGTCAACTTCATTGAAAACTCTCATTTTATGGAATCATCCGATGTCACCGGTCAATCATAACGTATTAGTACAGCAACTACCTGAAATTGCCCAAATATTTCAAATAACTGAACAGCATATCATTGAAACTAAACTACATATATAGAACTTTAACAACCATATACATAGCTTTCATCTGACCAGATCTCCTGAATATACCCTGGTTACTTGACTTGTAAGCAACACTTTCGTATTTTTATAAAATTGATCCTTAAATCCAGATATGGCCAGTCTAATCCCGGGATACGAATACGATATCTTTATAAGCTACCGCCAGAAAGACAACAAATACGACGACTGGGTAACCTAGTTTGTTAACAACCTGAGGAAGGAACTTGAAGCCACATTCAAGGATGAAATCAGTCTTTATTTCGATATTAATCCACATGATGGGCTCCTTGAAACACATGATGTAAATGAGTCCCTGAAGGAGAAATTAAAATGCCTCGTATTCATTCCCATAATATCACGTACTTATTGTGATCCTAAGTCTTTTGCCCGGGAACATGAGTTTAAGGCATTTGTTGATCAGGCTACAAAAGATAAGTTTGGAATAAAGGTGAAACTTCCAAACGGAAATATTGCAAGCAGGGTATTGCCGGTACGAATATATGATCTGTATGCTGATGATATTGATTTGTGTGAATCGGTTCTGGGTGGAGTTCTCAGGGGAGTCGAGTTTATTTATAAGGGACCTGGGGTGAACAGCCCTCTTAAACCTGATGATAATGAAAGTATTGAAAACATTTTTGACATTCAGGAAAGTGTATCACGTTCAATCACAGAAACTCTTAAAGTAAAACTGAATCCAGAAGAGCGAAAACAAACCGGTAATATGAAAGCGTATGACCTGTACCTTCTGGGGCGATATTATTGGAATAAAAGAACCAGGGAAGGTTTGATGACTAGTATTGAACATTTTACAAAGGCAGTCGAATCAGATCATAATTATGCCCTTGCATATGCAGTACTCGCAGATGCTTATCATGTATGTGCAGACTGGAGCTATTTCCAGATGGGTCATATAGACGAAGCCATTGATGTATATCAAAAGACGCTGACAGTTAAACTGTCTTATGAGGAATATGAAAATAACGCAGCTAAAATTTATTTTTCTTAAGGTTGAATCTGTCTTCAAAGACCTCAGGAAAGAGCCTCGATTCATTGCTTTCCTCAGCAAATTGGGACTTGAGAAGTAACAAAGGCTACAGGTTAAAAAGCCTTTTCCATTTTCGGCTTCTGCCGGGTCTTTTTGTTTTTTGTCCTCGCTCAGGCAAGCCTGGCTCAGCCTGAAAACAAAAATTCTTCACTTCCTGGCAGCAAGGGAATTTCCTTTGATGACAAGGTGATTAAAATATCTAACCTGTTAAGGGTATTGTTGAAATAATTCAACTTTCAGATATTATTTTTAAGTGCATTTGATGAATATGCATTCCGAGCGTTCGAAATAAACGCACAGGACTACCTCATAAAACCAGTTTCTACGGAAAGGCTAAGCAGGGTTCTGCAGAAGCTTTCATCTAAATTCATTGAAGATGATCAGGCTGCGATTGTCACTTTCAATTATGAGGACAGGATAATGGTCGAACAAAAGAAAAGCATTAATTTTCTTAAACTTGATAAGCTGGTATGTATAAGGGCTGAAAAGATAGGTAATACCGCCCTTGTATTCCTGAAAGGAATCTCAAAACCTGTACGCGTAAGCAGAGCTTATTATAAAATGCTTAGAGCTAAATATTTATACAAGTAAGCAGTTTCACGTATAAAAGTAATTCATCCTCTTTACGAAGTAGAGAGGGGAAATGAGGGGCTTAGTACCTGAGGTTATCAGCCCCCCATTTGGGGGGTTGGGGGTAAAAAACGCAGAATGGGGGGTAGACATAGGAGGATTACGCCTCACTTCGTTCGGCGTGATCCTCGGGGAGGTGCTTAACACCGAAAAAGCCCTGCATCCGCCTGCGGCGTCTGTCGGTTCTTTTTGTTTTCATCCCTCCGCTCCGCGAGCGGGCGTCGGGCTAAAAACAAAAAGCTCCGGCACTTTCGTGCCAGGGCTTTTTCTTTGTAGCGGAGGGAGGATTCGAACCTCCGACCTTTGGGTTATGAGCCCAACGAGCTACCACTGCTCCACCCCGCAATATCGAGGGGCAAAGGTAATGCATTGAAAACAATAACCAAAACAATTATAAGAATTATTTTTTCACTCAGGAGTCCCCATAATAACTTCGGACTTCCGACTTCCTACTTCCGACTTTCAATATAAATTACTAATTTTGCATTTCCGCTTAATTAATAAAAGATCGCAGCTATGCCAAGGGTATTTAAAGCTACAGAAATAGAGAAAGAGGAAAAGGAGGTAAAACGCGACTATTTCGACAGGCATATGCCACATGTTTATTGTCCCGATACAGTAAAGAGAGGCGAGAAGTTTGAAGTAAAAGTCAAGCTGGGAGAAGAGTATCCCCATCCTGATGACCATGACCATTTCATTAGTGTGGTGCAGTTGTGGAACAGGGAGACACTGCTGGCTGAAGCACGTTATACGGCAGGTGTCTATGGAAACAAGCCTTCACACATAGAGATTGATTTCTATATTGTGGCACCTGAGGTCTCGATGAACCTCTCTGCCATGGCGATATGTACAAAACATGGTTTATGGCAGAGTGAAGATAAATCCGTTAAGGTAATTTGATATTAAATTATGGTCTTATAACAGTGATAATAAGATCAGGTTGTATTATTAACGGGTAACTGTTACCTGTTCACTGGTGACCGGATATAATTATTATCTTTGCACGCCGGATATTCAACAAAAAATGGCAAAAAACGATAAGAAGAAACGAAACTGGCGTGATAAATACAGATTTTCTGTAATTAACGATACTACTTTTGAAGAGGTATGGCGGGTCCGGCTTACCAAGTACAATGCCTTTCTTCTTATTACCTTCCTGGTGATTTTTATTATCGGTTCCACTGTATCCCTTATTGCTTTTACTAACCTGAGGGAGTTTATCCCTGGCTATCCTGATGTTACGATGAGGCGTAATATCCTTTTAAGCGCTATCCGCCTTGATTCTCTTGACCGGGAGCTGGCACTGAGGGACAAGTACTTTGAAAATCTCAATGCTATAATTTCGGGAAACCCGCTCTCTGATGTATATGTACAACAAGACACTGCAACAGATTATAAAGAGATCCGTTTCGAAACTTCTGCTGAAGATTCCGCTCTGAGAGCCAGGGTTGAGAATGAAGAACGCTATAACCTGACACTGGGGCCTTCGGTCGCGGAGTCTGTATCAGGCCTTGCCGGATTGCACTTCTTCCCTCCGGTCAAGGGGATTATAACAGGCAGATATGATGTGTTGACCAGGCATTATGGAACGGATATCGTTACAAAACCCAAAGCACTGGTATACGCTGCCCTTGACGGCACTGTTATATTCACGGGCTGGACCATGGAAACGGGATTCGTTATTGAAGTTCAACATCAGAATAATATAGTTTCCGTATATAAACATAATGCAAACCTGCTAAAGGAGACGGGAGATCTTGTACGTGCCGGGGAAGCAATATCTGTAGTGGGTGATTCAGGTGAGCTTTATACATCAGGTCCTCATCTTCATCTTGAGATCTGGTACAAAGGCACACCACTTGATCCCGAAAAACACATATTGTTCTGATAATCACTAATCGGGATATGCCAGAAAGAATAGCATTGTTAGGATCTACAGGATCAATAGGCTCACAGGCACTGGATGTAATCTCCAGGTATCCGGAAGAATTCATTGTTGACACTCTTATAGCAGGAAATAATGTTGACTTGCTTGCCAGGCAGGCCAGAGAGTTTAAACCTGGTTCAGTGGTTATCGGTAATATTGATCATTTCAGACAACTGAAGGAAGATCTACGTGGTACTGATATTAAGATTTTTGCCGGAGCGGAGGCGATGGAAGAGGTTGTGGCATCAACTACGGTCGATGTAGTTATAGCATCTATAGTTGGTTATTCCGGATTAAGACCAACAATTGCTGCAATAAGGGCAGGGAAGAAGATTGCACTGGCAAACAAAGAGACACTTGTGGTGGCAGGTGAAATAATATCAAGGCTGAGCAGTGAATCAGGCAGTCAGATAATACCTGTCGATTCAGAACATTCCGCTATTTTTCAGTGTCTGGCAGGTGAATCGGGTAATACGATCGAAAAAATTACCCTGACAGCTTCAGGCGGTCCCTTCATTGACTGGTCAGAAGAAATGCTTAAAAATGTTAAACCCGGAGATGCTCTCAGACATCCGAATTGGGATATGGGAAATAAAGTTACAATCGATTCGGCATCAATGATGAATAAGGGACTTGAGGTAATTGAAGCAAAATGGCTTTTCAAGCTCACCTGCAATCAGATCTCTGTTATCATTCACCCCCAGTCAGTAATTCATTCTTTTGTGCATTTTACTGATGGTTCCGTAAAAGCTCAGCTGGGAGTCCCGGATATGAGGGTGCCCATACTGTATGCCCTTACTTCTCCGTACCGCTTTAAATCTGATCTCCCGCGCCTGGAGTTAAAGGACTACAGGAATCTTACATTTATTGAACCGGACATGAAGAAATTCAGGAACCTCTCCCTGGCCTATGAGGCCCTGAGGAAAGGTGGGAACATGCCATGTATCCTCAATGCAGCAAACGAAGTGGCTGTTAATGCTTTTCTCTCCGGTAAGATCGGATTTCTGCAGATGCCGGATGTTGTTGAACACACTATGGAAAGCGGAATTTATTCAGACAACTTTGAACTGGATACTCTTGAACATACAGATTGTATTGCAAGGGAATCAGCATTAACTTATATTAATAAATTAAACTAAAAAGATGACAGTATTGATTAAGATACTACAGTTTGTTATGAGCCTGTCAATCCTGGTTATAATACATGAACTGGGTCATTTCATGCTGGCGAAAATATTCAAGACAAGAGTGGAGAAGTTTTATCTTTTCTTTGATCCATGGTTCTCGCTATTTAAGTTTAAAAAAGGTGAGACTGAATACGGAGTAGGATGGTTACCACTGGGAGGTTATGTCAAGATCTCAGGGATGATTGATGAATCTATGGACAGGGAACAAATGAAACAACCTCCGCAACCATATGAGTTCAGGTCTAAACCGTCCTGGCAAAGACTACTGATAATGACCGGAGGCGTACTCTTTAATTTTATTTCAGCAATACTGATCTACGCATTTGTGCTATATGCCTGGGGAGAGACATACTTGCCAACCTCAAATGTCAGGTATGGAATCGTTACAGATTCAGTGGGACATGCCATGGGACTAAGAAACGGCGATAAAATACTGACTGTCGACAATCAGCATATAGAGAATTTCCATGACATTACCACAGATATTGTATTAAACAACCGGAAAACAATACAGATAGAGCGGGATGGAAAGGTAATAAATATTGAAATACCGAAAGCTTATGTCTCCAATATGCTTAAAGGGAGAGGTCAGATAGATTACCGTACTCCGTTTCAGAATATGGTTATAGAATCGTTCTCTAAAGATTCACCTGCCAGGTCTGCAGGGATAATGCCCGGAGATGAAATTACCGGTATTGACGGGAAGGTATTTAAATTTGCTGATGAGTTCCAGGACTACCTGAGGGCGAACAGATCAGGTACGGTATTGCTGAACATCCTGCGTGACGGTAAAGAAAATAGCATTGCTGTTAAACCAAACTCCGCAGGTTTGCTTGGGATAAGCTATATGGGCAAATCCCTTGACCAGGTATTTGAACTGCGAACCATAAGATACGGATTGCTTAAGTCTTTTCCTGCAGGGATCAAACAGGGAGTACAAACTATTGGTGACTATCTCAAGCAGTTCAAGCTGCTCTTTTCCAGGGATACCAAAGCATACGAATCACTTGGAGGCTTTATTACAATCGGAAAGATCTTCCCCGGTGTATGGGACTGGCAAAGGTTCTGGAACCTTACTGCATTCCTGTCAATAATCCTGGCTGTTATGAATATCCTTCCTATCCCTGCACTGGATGGGGGCCATGTTATGTTCCTCCTTTTTGAGGTTGTTACAGGCAGAAAACCAAGTGATAAATTTCTGGAATATGCACAGATTGCGGGGATGATAATATTGCTCTCATTACTGATCCTGGCTAACGGAAATGATATTCTGAAATTGATAAGGGGTTAAATAATTTGATTCCGTTTGTAAATAATAAAACTATTTAATTAACTTTGCATAAATTCTAATACTTAAAGAGATGGGAAAGTTAGGCTTAACAGAGATAATTCTGATCTTACTTGTGGTAGTTCTGCTTTTTGGCGGTCGTAAAATTCCTGAACTCATGAAAGGGATAGGTCAGGGGATGAAAGAATTTAAAAAAGCCTCCAAGCTGGATACTGCGGAGGAAAATAAAGATCTGACAACGAAGGAGTAGTTTTTGTTGTCATAATATTCCTGAAAACCTGCATCGGGGGATGCGGGTTTTTTTATTAGGGATCAAGCGGTTCATATTTCTGGTTCCTTCTGCGGGGGACAAAGCCTGCAGCCTTTATTATGCTCTGCATCTCTCCGGCGTCGAAGCGGTGGGTTGAACCTGCAGAGCTCACAACATTCTCTTCTATCATTATTGAACCAAGGTCGTTGGCTCCTGAATGGAGCGATAACATCCCTGTCTCTTCTCCAACTGTAAGGATTGATGCCTGTATATTTTTTATATTGTTAAGCATGATCCTGCTTAGCGCGATTATGCGGATATAGTCCGGTCTGCTGTATCTGCTTTTTATCCCGTGCTTCTCTAAAAGAGCTGTTCCCTCATCCTGGAAGGGCCATGGTATAAACGTGATAAATCCATAATGACCGTCCGGTCGTTTGCCCTGAAGGTCCCTGAGCAGGATCAGATGAGCGATCCTCTCCTCAGCTGTTTCTATATGACCATACATCATAGTGGCCGAAGTGGGAAGGTTCAGTATATGAGCCACTCTCATTACCTCAAGCCACTCTTCCGAGGTCGCTTTTGCAGGAGATACAATTCTCCTGACGCGGTCGGAAAGGATTTCCGCTCCGGCTCCGGGCAGGCTATCCAGTCCGGCGCTAACAAGGTGTGTAAGAATTTCAGAATAAGACAGCTTTTCTTTTTTTGCGAGGCAGACAATCTCAGGAGGACCCAGGGCATGCAGTTTTAGTCCGGGGTACAGCTTCTTCAGCCTACTGAAAAGATCAGCATAGAAGCGAAGATCCAGATCAGGATTCATACCTCCCTGTAAAAGAAGCTGGTCACCACCGAGGGAATACATCTCATCAATCTTACTGATATATTCGTCTGTTGATGTTACATATGCATCAACAGATCCTTTCTTTCTGCAGAAGTTGCAGAATGAACACCGGGAAAAACAGATATTTGTTATGTTAACATTCCTGTCAATCATCCAACCGGCAAAATTTCCCGGATTATGCTTTTGCCTGAGGAGGCCGGCAACATACATCAGTTCTTCAAGCGGTGCTGTCCGGTAAAGAGTGATCCCTTCCTCCTCAGTCAGCGGAGCAAGCTCCAGGGCTTTATCATATAGTTGTTCTAAAGACATAGGAATAAACAAATTAGCTTCATGCTTGTTTCCTTTGAGTTGTCTGCAAGGCCTTGAATATTATAAGCCGTAAAGGTAACGCTTTGGGAATAAAACAATCAATATTTTAATTAACTTTACATCTTCTGAAAATCTGAGCGGTTTATATGAAAACACATATTTCAAAAGTCTCACAAATTAAAGCTAATCAATCAGTTGTTTGTATAATAGGAAATGAGAATGTACCGGAGGGATTATTACCTGGCATTCCGGAAAGAAAGTTCGCACATAAGCAACTCTTAGCAGGGGAGAAATTTGTGCTTATTAATTCCTACAGCAGCTGCACTTACCTCGTCAGATCCAAAGAAGAAGAAACCCACCAAAAAAGGAGGGAAGAACTACGGAAAACAGCCTATAATTTAAGAGTATACATTAAAAGAAATGACCATTCAGAACTTGTTATTACATCTGATAATGTGTATAAGGGTGCCATTGAAGATTTTACTGAGGGTCTCGTCCTGAGTATGTACGCATTTGAAAAATATAAGACAAAAGACGAAGAGGAGAATAAGCTAAAATACCCAT
>CAYQBZ010000005.1:0-22835 GCA_964415855.1 uncultured Rikenellaceae bacterium | reverse complement strand
CTCCGTATTATACGGTAACTCAAAAACCTTATCGTCATTCCTGTCTGAGAAGTATAAATGTGATTCGGAAAGTGTATCAGCATTACCGTCGGCCCATAACGAGTAGAAATCATCATGCGCATCTACAGGTCGCCTGACATATGAATTATTCCTCTCACTGTTTTGCGTAACATCCCTTTCCTTATGCCATGTCACCCCTTCATCACTGCTCATCCATTCAGCAATCTCCCCTCCGGTTCCGTATCTCTGGGGACCTGCCTCAGTAGGACCAATTATCCTCCATATTTTATCCTTACCTATGTATAACGATCCCATATCATAATTATGTGTTGATTCACACACCTTGTGGAAATGCCATTGGCCGTTCTTCCAGCTTATTATCATCCATTCGCGGGGATCCCCTGCCGGACCTGGACGAAAATCATTGCTTATAATGGCAAGTATCACGGGATCACCATCACTGTCAAAGTTCAGGTCGTTTATATAAACCAGCTTATGTTCTTTCTCATAATCTTTTACAAGAGTTTCATTGACCGGATCGATTAAGGGAGTTTTTATGATCTTGCCGGTCATTGTTTTCCATGTTCTGCCCATATCGTCTGTCATGACAGCATAAATATTTGTACGTTTATCAACATCGCCTCCAGGATGGTAATTAAAAACTGAAACGAGTCTTTTCCCGTTTACGTTTGTGACCTGATAGTGGCCGCCCAGACCTGCAAGTTTTTGATCGGGATCCCATATCCTTCCATCTTTGCTTACTGACCAGTATAGTTCTCTACCATTTGTATACTTTGTAAAAAGATATAAAAATCCCTCTCCCCTTATCCACCATGGCTGCGGGTAGGTCATCTCACCTCTTTTGATCTCTTCGAAGCTCTCAATACTGTAAGGCACTGTGCTTCTGAAGATAAGCCCGGGACGTGCAGTGGCCCTTCCGCTGATGAATACCCATATATAGCCTCTCCCGTCAATTGAAAGAGCTGCATTATCGTGAGGATCGTTAATCCCTTCCTTGTCGTATACTATAACGGGTTTAGGAACAACCTTCCATATATGGTCATAATATGAAATCATTATAAGCAGGTGCCTCTCTTCACGTCTTGTGGTTCCTCCATAGACAAAAAAGGTCTTCCCTGCCTCAGGAGAATAGATTGCAACCGGTATATGATCCGCGGTATATGTTCCAAGTCCGCCCGAATACTTATCGCCATATTCCGAGAACTGACCGAGGGTAAACCATATTCCCCTGTAGCCATCTGCTTTCAGATTTTGAGAATAAGAAGTGAAGCTCTTCATTATAATAAACAACAACATTAAGAAAATAAACTTCCTCCTCATAGTTGTAATCATTTATATCGTCATCCGTGCTTTTCCGAGTTACTACTCTGAATCTCAGTTTAAGTTCTTTTTATCTGTTACACTGAGGGATACAGAGTTTTCACAGAGAGCTATTCGGAAATAAATTTTAGTTCAGGTATCAGGATCGGTTTTCCCTCATCTGCTATGTAGGCCGATGTTGTTACTTTCTCCTTATTCCCTTCTCGGCTCTGTTCACTTATATAGGAAATGTTGACATATGGATTCATCTTACTTATAAAGACAAGAGCGCGCTCTTTTGCAACATCAGAGAAATTTGCAAATACGGGATAGACCGTTGCAATAAGGTCGCTGAGCTTATTCTTGTCGGTGACTATTGCACCTTTAACAGCAGCAGGTTTAAGATCACTATAGTAAATAATAACCGTGCCACCTGATGGGATCCAGTTGAGCCAGTTCATCTCTTCTCCGGCATTTCTTTCACTTCCCTGACTTATTATGGCATCTGCGTAATAATTCCTTAATCCGTCTTTGAAAAGTTGCGGTAGTCTTGTGGTGTTGATATAACTGTAAATAAGCCTGCAAATGTTATAATGATCCACATTGAAATTATAGTCGTCAGCAATAAGCGTTCCGTTATTATTATATAGTTGTGAGGCAAACAGGTCGACAAGGGCCCTGAACTCGATTGTGGTTGAATCCTGTGAGGGATTATTCTTAAATATATAGTTCCTGATCTCCCTGGCATAAGCTTTTTTGTCAGGCTGAGTAATCCTGATCCCGTCGTAGGTCAATTTGATCTCCCGTGGTGCCTCTTCCAGCCTGTTAACTGTCAGTGTTATCCTGGTGACAGGTTTGCGTCCTTCATAATTGAGCAGAGGTTCGGTAATGACTGAATTGTCGGCAGCCGGTTTTTCAGCCATAAGGTCGACTGAACCTGATGCCAGTCCGCTCGCAGATACTGTCACACGGATTTGCCCGGGTTCTCCTGTTGATCTGATTACATTGGATACAGGCATATCCATGTACCATACTCCCTCCATCTGCTGATGCTTGTCTATATCTGTCTCATAAATGGCCGGTCCGACCAGTGTTGCAGGTCCTGTTACTGTCCACCGCACTGAGTTTGTGGCTCCATATATATGATTTCCTTCTGAATCGACAATATCAGCAGTTAATATTGCAACGGAACCACGATCGGCGATAATGTTTTGATGTGAAGATGAAAGAACTACCCTGGCAGGTTCACCGGCAAGCACAATCTGCGTTGTTACAGCCTGCCCGTTCCTGGTGCCAACAGCTGATAATGTACCGTTTTCAACCGTCACATCTTTAAATGTCACACTGTGAAAATTATCATCATCCGGATATTGAAAGCCCTTACTGACTCCATTCACCTTCAGCTCAACCTTATCGCAATTTGAATTTACGACAAAATCCTTTTTCTGACCAATGTACTGTGCCCTCCAGAAATGCGGCTGAATAAAGACCATAGGTTTTTCATAATATGTTGCCTGCCAGAAGTAATATGCATATTTGGGAATCCGGTAAACATCGACATATCCTTTTGGATTTACGTGAAGAAGGGGGGAGTTGAGATATTCACGATCCGCACCATGGTCCTCATAAAGCCATGTACACAGGTTGGCTTTTCCAAAAAGGCCGCTTGCCATAAGCATATTCTGCTGATGTTCTTCCGTCCCGCAGTGCTGAGCATCAACGGGCTCAAGGTCTTTGACATCTTTGTTATACCAGCCTCTTATGGTACATCTCAGCAGGTTCTCAATGGCAAGATTATCTTCAGTAAGTGTTACATATTTACCGGCAGAGCCATCTGAAACCCTGCGGGCAGTGATTATCCTGGTAGTATCCTCGGCAACAGCAAATTTTGAGTCGACAGCATGGTTGGTTTCATTACCCATACTCCATATCATAATGCTGGGATGATTACGGTCACGACGGATCATCTCCTTCATCTGCTGTTCCTGAACCTCAACGGAAAAATCCTGGTTCTTGATACTTGGAGTTTCCTCATCAATCACAATGCCAAATCTGTCTGCCAGGTCATAAACAAGCTTATCATTCGGGTAATGGGCCGTTCTCATAAAGTTATAGTTCAGGTTCCCGGCCATATCAAGATAGTCCATCTCAGTTATCCATTTGGGGATCGCATCTCCCAGCCATGGATATTCCTGGTGACGGTTACCTCCGTGTATTAACATCTTCTTACCGTTAACATACAGGTAATTTTCCCTGTGATCCCAGCGGAACCAGCGAAACCCTAGGGGACTGGTATAAGTATCCATAACTTCTCTTCCGTCCATAACTATGCTTTTCACTGTATACATGTAAGGATCTTCATGCGACCACAGGTGAGGATTCCTTATTGACTTACCCGTCTGGTCGAACCTGTATAACTCACCGGGATCTATCTCAGCATCAGTTTTGATCTCCTGTACTACTTTACCGGATGCATCAGTAATGGAAGTGATAAGGGTACATTTCTTCTTTTCCCGGTTATCATTCTTTACCCATGTCTGAACCCTTACAACGCCCTCTCTTTCAGATACCGTTGGTGTTGTTATAAAAGTCCCTCCCTCGTGACTCGCAGAACCCTGCATCGGAATATACATCCTGTTTTTAAGCACTAAGGTCACATCGCGGTAAATACCTCCGTATACATTGAAATTACCCGCTGCCATGGGAGGTATCCTGTATTCATCTTTCTGACGGTTGTTTACGGCAACTGCAAGAACATTATCCTCACCCGGTTTCACCAGCCGGGTAATATCGAAATCGAAGGAACCGTATCCTCCCTTATGGTCACCAAGATATATCCCGTTAAGCCATACCCTGCAATATTTCTGAACACCTTCAAACTCAATAAAGACCTTCTTGTCCGCATATTCTGGATTTACAATAAAGTGTTTCCTGTACCATCCCCAGCCGATCCACCAGTAAGGATTATCATTTTCTGAAGCATTTCTTATAAAAGGATGTAGCTCCCCTGTTGTTTCATAGGTGCCCCAGGTATGTGGAATACTTACCGCCGGCCATCGCGAATCATTGAACCCGGGAGACTCATATCCTTCTTTAGCCGACTCATATGGAAAATAGTTGAATGTCCATTGCGAATTGACAATTTTTTCAATCCCGGGGCCAGGCGGATCACCTGTTGATTTTACCTGTGCATCCGATACCGCAAAGCAGAAGAAAAGAGATAATATTAAACTTATAAATCTCATTATCAATATATTACAAATATCAAACTTAACACTACAAGATAATAAATTATTGGAAGATGCTAAGGACATATAACAAAAAAAAGCACCGCTCCTTCCGGATGCGGTGCTCAGGTACTCTATGAGAAGTGCCTACTTCGTATAGTCTGAAGGATTCTCATCCTGCCACTCGTTTACTCCGTCTCTTATCCTGTTACGGAAATATAAGGTATCAGTGCAGTGGTAGGTATTTCCACCATCAACATACTGGTACTTAAGGAATATCTTTCTCTCCTGAAGCAACTTTGACCTGTTGAAGGTACTTGCGCCATCGGGGAGGTAGGTATTTGATGCACCCGGTGCAGAGCTCACAAATACCTTTGTTCCTTTTAACACAAGTCTCAGCTCGTTCGCTGAAGCCGATGATGAAGCATTACCATAACCATTTGCATACAGGGTACCTGGTCCCGCTGTACTGAGGGTCCAGACCTTTGAAGCAATGTCGTTAACGGCCCACCTGTAAACAATGGTTGTATCCGACAGTCCCGGACGATTTACCAGGGCTGCCCCGCCATGCCAGTAGTTACCGAACAGCATGTTCTCGAACCTGGCGGCCACAACATTGGTACGCCTGGTATAAGGCAGGGAAGCTGACTTCATTGCGGACAGCTGGGCGGCCGTTATCAGGCTGTTATCAAGAGTAAAACTCACACTCCTGTTTATCTCGTTCTTTCTGACCCCTCCCAAAGCGGCACCTACCTCAAATTTCATCCCTTCACCTACAACAAATGTACGAACATCCATCTGGTAAGGGAAATATATGCCTGTATAGGTGAAGTCATAAATATAGTTATCATAACATGAAACTGCTGCTATTGATAGTAAAATTAAAGCTAATATCTTTTTCATATCTGTTTCTTTTTAAGATTTAGTTCCATGAAGGCCAGCCCTCATTCTGAACAAGTTTACTCATCCTAAGTATCTCATTATAAGGTATAGGATTGTAAGGTGACGGGAATTTGCGTTCCTCAACAACATAATTTAGATTGTATGTGTATGTAACAGGAGGTCCCTCGTTCTGAATAATATAAGCTCCATGAACCGGCGAGTTAATAACGCTCTGCCATGTTGCATCGGTTGTCCAGCAGCGAAGGTCATAAAACCGCATGCCCTCGAAACAGGTCTCGATCCTGCGCTCATTTTTCACCAGGTCGTCAAATGCAGCCTCAGTTGTCTGTGCATCAAGGTAGGGATCAGCGGCAGGCAAACCGTTGGTATTATCGTAGGTTTTCCTAACCCGAAGATACTTAAGGGCATCATGTGGTGTCAGTCCGTAAAGAGCTACATTAGGATCGTGTGTTACATGGTTGGCTGCTTCGGCAAACGCAAGTACCATATGCGACCACCTTATCACGAACTTTGAGTGAGTGGTTGATGCAGGTGATGAAACTGTAGGATTCCAGCCCATAAAGACAAACTTCTTGATATAGTAGTTTGTCCTGTTATTATCTGATTTTGTTCCTGCAGCATCTTTCCCCACTGTAGGGCCCTCGTTCCAGTTCTCAAAGGTGTACATTGTTGCACCGGTGTTATTCAGCTTGGCAACAGCAGTATTATAGAAGATCATGGTATAAAACCTCGGATCGCGACCCACATAAGGATTTGCAGGATCGTAACCACTCAGTGGATCGGTTATCGGGCGCCCGTTTGCCATCGGGAAAGCATCTACCAGGTCCTGTGTGGCACCTACTGCTCCATCTCCCTGGAACCCCCCGGGATAGAACATCCTCTCCATAACCAGGTTACTTGTATTCCAGCGTGTTCCGAATACAATTTCAGGCGAGTTGGGATTCGTCCATACAACTCCGTTTGTTAACCTGAAACTGTTACCACTGGAAACCTGGTCAACATTTATCTTAAAATCAATGACCTTTTAGCATTGGAAGCAGCGCTGTCCCATCTTGCAAGGTCACCTCCGGGATTGAATCTCGGGCTGGCCCATGTAAGGTAAACATTTGCCTTGATAGCTTTCATTGATATCCCGTCGAACCGGTTCCAGTATTTTCCGCCGGCATAACTCCTGTCATCTGCGGGTACCAGGAAGTCGCGATGTGCTATCGGCAGATATTTGTATGCTGAATCACAGTCTCTCAGGATCTGTGCAACACATTCATCGTAGGTATTTCGTGCAACATTTACCTCATCAGTGGCAAGGAATACATCTGTCACAATCGGGAAACCAAGCATTTCGCCGTTTGCTCCTTTCCCGCCGAATTTCTGAAGCAGGTCCCACTCAAAGAAGGCACGCAGAGCAAAAGCCTCACCCTGAAGCCTGTTCTTTACAAGGTCGTTCAGGTGACTGTCAAGAAGGAACTTTGTGTTGTAACCACGTCTGTCCTTTAGAAAGAGATTAACGTTCCTTATATCCCTGTAGTCGCGGTCCCAATATGTAGCAAAGGGATCCTGGCTGGTAGTCATGGTGTTTAGGGCATAACGGCGCATAACCTGAGTGGAACTTGTGATAACCACGTTATCTGTTGCTCCGTCCAGGTAGACTCCTTCGTTATCGTTATAATTCCTGTTTCCATTTATATCATCGTAGCAGTCTCCGACAAGCCCCTGAACCAGATTCTGGTAGTTCCAAAGGGTTTCACTGTCGTAGTTCCCGTTTGGATAAGGCTCAAGAAATTTGGCACAGGAACTGATTAAAAGAGCTATAATGAATCCAAATAATAGTATTTTCTTCGTCTTCATAACTATCTGATATTAAAAATTAAATTTAACTCCACCGGAGAAAGTCCTGAACAGGGGGTAAACCGTTATACCGGAATCAATTGATTCGGGATCTACATCTTTCACCTTTGAAAAAGTGAGCAGATTGGCTCCCCTTGCATAGATCTTAATCGCGCGGCCCGCCATGAACTGAAGTCTCTGGGCAGGAAACGTATAGGATAATTCAACATTCTGGATCTTGAAATAACTTCCGCTGGTAAGCCAGAAATCAGATGTTACAAAGTTATTATTCACTTTGTAATAAGTAAGTCTGGGATATGCACCACCGACATTGTTCTTTACAAAATCCGAATAGTTATTATCGCCCCAGCCGCTCCAGAAGTAGGAATTGGTCAAAGCGATGTCGTAGAATGCTCTTCCTGCACCTAATGCGTACAATTCAAAGTTCTTGTACTTAAGGTCTATATTAACAGCATAATAGAGACGCGGTGATGAGTGTCCGATCATTGACTGGTCGTTGTCATCCACGAATCCGTCGTCATTCATATCCATATATTTCAGGTCGCCTGCCTTAAGAACTTCATCATATAGTTGAGGTATAACATTCGTTTCTGCATCTGTCCCGAATTTTCCCAGGTAGGTCAGACCAAAAATAGCATCCGATACTTTACCGGTACGCTTCTGATAATCAAACCTGTAATTAGGTTCGTCATACTTCTCCCTGGTTCCTACTCTGGTCGTGGCATTTACACCGACAGTATATGAGAAATCGCCTTTCCTGTCGGAGTAACGAATATCGGCGGTAACCATATTATAACGTGTTTTGGTAAAATTGTACCATGGCCTTGCACCCTGCAGACCTGCCGTGTATGGCAGTGTATTGCTGATCTGGATAATGGTACCGTCGTTAAGAATGTTCCAGTAGGTCATGTCAATCGACAGTCTCTGATCCATCAGAAGAGCATCAAAACCGGCAGTGAGTTCTTTTCTCGGTTCCCATGTAAGATCAGGATTACCTACTCTCTGGGGAGCATTTCTATAGACACTGGCTTCGGTGGTACTTCCGAACCACTGCAATGATGAGTATGGGCCAAATGCGCTTCCTGAACTGTTCTGACTGAACCTGTCGACATAATAGAACGGAGGCAGGTAAGTTTCGTTCCCGACAACACCATATTGGGCCCGCAATTTAAGGAAATCAAAAACTTTTCCTCCAGACATGAAACTCTCATCGGAAATAACCCAGCTTACACCTACTGCAGGGAATAGTTTGTACCTGTTATCTTTGGCAAAACTTGATGTCCCGGCATAATTGGCAACTGCCTGAATGGAATATTTATCTTTCAGCGAATACATTGCCGACCATACCAGGTTATCGCTTCGCTGTGGCTCCTCAATACCGTTAAAGAATGCCTTCACCCTGTTATAGGTAAGGGTAGACTGAATGGTATTATCGCCGAAGGTCCTGTCGTAGCTGATATTCTCATTGAAAGCATAACGCTGGAAATAGTAGTCCATCAGCTTTACATTATCAGACTGGGTAACCAGACCGTGGGAACCGGATTTAATTATGGTGTCATTTCCTGTTGCCGATGATATTCCGGCTGTATAGGCAATGTAGTCGTTTGCTTTTCCCACGCGTACCATATCGTGAACATTAAATCCGAAATATGTACTGGATTTAAGACCTTTTATAATATTCCCTGCATCATAGTTCAGGGTGACGTTTGAGGTACCTGTGCGGCTGTTGTCCGTATAGTAACCCTGGCTGACAAGACCACCGATCGGGTTCTGGGTATAATCAGATCCCACTCCGTACCATGGAACATTAGCTTCAGGATCGATATAGGCATACACAGGGAAAGCCACAGGGGGTGTGTTTCTGAGGTCGCTTAGAACGGTGGGAAACTCAATAAGAGAAAGAACCGGGTTCGATGAAGCATTCTCAGAGGTAAACTGATCATCGTAGCCATAGTTTGGCGAACGGCGGAATGTAAGGTTCCCATAGAAACCGAACTGGACATCAATCTGGTCGTTGATCTTCACATTAACATTCTGTCTTGTATTTATACTGGTATAATCGGCAATACTCCCTATCTTGTAGATATCACCTCCCCCGTTGTACGATATAGTTGAATAGTACTGGACCATATCATTACCACCTGTTGAAGAGAGGTTGACTCTTTTAAAGGATTTGGTGTTCTTAAGAGCCATGTCCATGAAATCAACAGAGGGATAGCGAAGGCTATTCGGGTCATTATTACCATAAGCACTGATTGCAGCCTGAGAATATTTTGTTGCAAGACCGCTGTTTGTTCTTGCCTCGTTGTTCAGAGTAGCGTATTCAAGTCCGTTTGCAACACCTGGCATTCTGTCTACCACACTTACACCTGCCTCAACATCAAAATTTAAAAGTCGTTCATTTTTAATGCCATGCTTGGTCTTTATCTTTAATATCCCTCCTGTTCCTGCAGGACCATACATGGCGGTTGCAAGGACACCTTTTAATAATGTTGCTGACTCGATATCCTGGGGATCGAGAGGAGACTCCTGGAGTTCAGTGATCAGACCGTCAATCATAACAAGCGGTGTTCCGACGAATTTATCAGTGGAACCAAAGGAGTTTGACAGTCCGCTGTACTGAGCCAGACCCTCCTGTGAACTTACACCGGGAGATCCGTCGAGTTCTCTTACGTCCCAGCCTGAGGCAAGTCCCGTAAAAGTATTACGGATATCGGTTGTGGGATATCTGATAAAATTATCAGAATTCACGACTCTTTCCGGACCCGTAATATATCTCCTTTTCAATGTCGAAAAGGGTAATGCTACATCGTCATTCAATGTCATCTGGATCTTTGCTTTCATGAGTGTTACAGTATTGTTCTGTAGTATATCAGAAACAATGGAAACATTTATCTCATAAGAAGGCGCTGAAACTGTCACTACATCTATCGGATAGCCCTTAAAAGATACCGAACCATTCTGGTCGGTTTCGGTATGGATAATTCCTTCACCTACAACAACATTTGCTTTAGGGACTGGAGTACCGTTCTCATCTACAACATTCAGAGTAACGTCTATCAGTTGTCTTACCCTTTTCTCCCTCTGATCCTGTGCATTGCCGGGCAATGAAAGAAGCATGCAGAAAGTCAGCAGGCAGGCAAAACTGATCTTTTTGTATATTATATATTGAAATCTCATAAACTTAAGTTTTAGTGGTTTATGTTACCAAACCGGGTTTGGGACAAAATTTTTCATTTTCAAGTTATCAGCATTATTGAAAGGCAGATAATACATCTGTGGTTTCCATACCACCTGACGATCCTGTGTCAGCGGTTTTCTCTGATGCATGAATCCGGTTGGGTAAAGACCAGCGTCGTACCCGGGATCAAGCTTGATGATCTCATCGCCCATCAGCGTACTTGTCATTACAGCCTGGAGATCCTTCCAGCGACGTATGTCATTATAGTAATGTCCCTCCCATGATAATTCTACATTACGTTCATTTTTTATCCTGGGTCTGAAAGCGTCAGTTGTTCCCGTATATGCAGCAAGGACACCAGGCATTCCTGCTCTTGTCCTGATCATGTTAATTGCCTGGACTGCAGTGAGAGAAGCACCGGGAGCTGCCGTATTGGGACCATAAGCCTCATTGGCGGCTTCTGCATAATCGAGGTACAGCTCAGCAAGGCGGAACAAAGGATCGGTAAGGATACTGGATACCCTGTTGTTGGTACTGTTATTATACCAGAATTTCCGCATATAATAACCTGTCCTTGTTATAACAAGATAGGATGGATTAAGAAGCTGTGAGGGAGTACCTGATTCAGAGTAATAAATTGCAGCCTTTCCTGCTTCTGAACCTGTACCCCAGGAAATTGCCGGAGACATATTTGTAATGATATCCGTTGCCAGGCGCGGATCCCTGTTTATATACGGATCCTGTTCTTTGAAGTGGCCGGCTGCAGTAGCAGCATCCCTTTCTGCCTGTGTATTAAGTGGTTCGCCAAAGCTGGTCTCATACTTGTCAACAAAGTTCTGTGTCGGGTATATCCCTGAATATGAGCCGGTATTTGCAAAGAAAACCCCGTTGTACAGGCACTGCATGCCACAGTATGTCACGTTTGACCATCCACCGTTCCAGGTCAGTGTTCCGAATGAATATGTCCAGAGACTTTCGTCTGTATCATATGCACTGTAAAAATTCGTGTACCTTGTAGCCATTGGTAACAGGCTCGCCCCGTTTGCAGTGCAGATATCAAGAGCTTTGGCAGCTGCAACAGCAGCTTCCTGCCAGTCTGATATTCCATTTGCGTTATTGAGCGGACTGGCCCTGAAAAGAAGGGCTCTTGCCTTAAAGGCTATTGCAGCCATACCGTTTGGACGGTACATCTGGTAAGCAACATAGTCGAGGTGACCCGGTACACCAAGAGGAGGATCCCTGCGGATCTTACCTGCCAGGTTAAAGAAATAATAAGCTGAATCGAAGTCCTGGGCTATCCTGGTAAGACATTCATGTCCTGTTAACCTTGGGATATCCCACTGATCGTCAGGACCAAGCGGCTTATCGAGGTAAGGCATCGGACCCCAGAGTGTCAACAGCCTGAAGTGGCAGAAAGCTCTCATGAAATAAGCCTGCCCCCTTAAGTCGTTTTTATCATCCTCACCTCCGTCCTCAATTCTGTGGACCTGTCTCAGGGCAATGTTGCTTATCCTGATATCAGTAAACATCGATTCCAGTATAGGACGTCTGGCACCATCATAGGTCATCTTGTTAACGATGGTTTCTGACATATTGCCGCTTTTCCAGGCCTGCCCTTCCATATAACGCCCCTGGTCAGAAGCATCTGTCACAGATTCGAAAGAGTACTTCTGGTCCCAGACTGCAAAATACAGAGGTGATGCATTTTTGTAATTAAAGTGCTGCCCGTTCTTGGTACCGGAATATACGGCATCGAAAAACAACTTGAAGTTATCAAGCTTGGTGAAGATCTGTTCATCAGTGAGTCCCTGTTCAGGAGCCTTATCGAGATATTCCTTAAGGCATGAGGTTGGTAAAACCAGGCTCAGCACTGCTATTATCAAAAGTATAAATGATTTTTTCATAATATCTTTCTTTGAGATTAAAATATTGCCTTAACTCCCAGCCTTACCGTTGCCATCTGAGGATAATATCCCTGGTAGAAGTTGGTTGCTTCAGGATCACCTTCAATAAGAGGGGTGATAGTGAAGAGGTTACTTCCGGTAGCATAAACAAGCAGGTTGGAAATACCAACAATGTTATTCAACGACTGGATTGTGAATGTATAGCCAAGATATACGTCTTTTAAACGGATATAGTCAGCTCTTCTGAAAAACCTGTTCTCAATGATTGTCTGGTAACCACGGTCGGCCTCACCTCCACCCCATACAAGGATATCTGCACTGGAGCTTCCACTATAGTGAAGAGTTGAGTGAGTAGCGTTCTGATTGGTAGGAGTCCAGTAATCGAGCTGTGAGCTGTGAACACGCCAGTCGCCTTTTATGAACTCAACTTCCCAGGCCTGGTTATACTGGACATATTTGCCGACGTTACCGGAGAACATGAAATTGAAATCAAAGCCCTTCCATGTAAAACCGCTACCGAACGAATATGTCAGCGGAGGGTAAGTTAATCCTTTGATAGGATATTTGTCATATGCATTAACCGTACCATCGCTGTTATAATCCAGGAATTTATAGTCACCGACATAGAGGCTGGTCAAAGCGATCGGAGAGACATTATTGTGTATATCATCAACAGACGTATAATACCCTGTCCCGGTAAGCTGAACACCATTGATCTCCAGACCTTCAAAGCCGTATTCCGCACTCAGTAATTCAGTAAGCGGCTTACCGGCAAGCTTCATATAATCAGGGAAAGCGGGAGGATCGTCCTTAAATATCACCCTGTTCTCGTTGAATCCCATTATACCTCTCACATAATATTCGAAATTAGGTGTGGGGCTTTTCCTGAATTCAGCTTCAATCTCTATACCATGCTTTTTGACTTTTCCGAGGTTAAGCTCCTTGAAGCCCTGTCCGATAAGGAAGGTCGTCCTTTTAGGCGCCAATAGCAGCTTATCACGGTATTCATCAAAGAGATCAACATTGAGAGTGAATACGTTCTTAAACAGACCCATCTCAAAACCGATATCCCTTTTGTGAGCTCTTTCCCACTGTGCAACCGGGTTTGGTGTAAGATCCTCACGGATATAACCGTTAGTATCCTTGAAATAGGAGCTGGTATACAGCCATCGGCTGTTGGCATAATCGCTACCGACCATACCGTCGGAGTACCGGAGCTTAAACTTGTTCATCCATGGTACCGCATTTCTAAAGAACTCCTCGTCAGAAACAACCCAGCCTACAGCAGCTGACGGGAAGAAGCCAAACCTGTTTTCAGGCGCAAAACGCTCGGAACCAGTATAACCTACGTTCAATTCCAGTAAGTATTTGCGGTTGTAGTCGTAGGTAGCTCTTCCAACGAGGCCTTCGTTGTAATACGGGAAATCCGTACCTGCATTTCGCTGCTGTCTGTTGAAAAGACCGAGTGCAGTTACATTGTGCTTTCCAAAACTGTTTATGTAGTTTACAGACGCTTCGTAATAAAGGTTGCTGTAATAACCGCCATTAAGGCCTCCGACATTTATATCGAGGGGTGGCTGGGCCCATGTTTCTGCTCCCTGGGCAGGATTTGACCTGAACCACGGATTTGTCGTGGTTCCGATATTTGCAGGGTAGAAAAGGTATTCCGGGAAAGTCTGGGAACCTGTCAGCTCCCTGTTGTTATAGTAACTGCTGAGTGAGACTTTTCCACCTAAAGGAGCATTTCTCCTGATTTATAAATAGATAGTGATAAGTATAGTGCGCTATTTATAAATCAGGAGAAATGCTCCTTAAAATACCAGGTTAGATGTATTTTTCAGGTGAATTTCCCCATAATTTCTGAAGCAATATTAGAAAATAATTTACATATAACAAGCAACCATGATTTTTTTTTATTCAAGGATAATTATATATATCCCCGAGTGTTTGTCTCGTATTTCGCATGGTATCCTTCAAGGGTACAGAATAATCTGCCCCCGGGAACTGAAGGCACCTTATTAAAATGATTTTATAATTCGATAAACAGGGTCGTTTTTATACTTTCGGTTCCCAACCCTTCTCGTATGAACGACTCCACAGCTTCTGGGCCTCCTTGTCGCCAATGATATGACCATTTGACGGATCTATTTTCAGATCGCGCTGTACCCTCCAGGCTATATTTCCAAGCTGGGCGGCAACAGTACTTTTGAAGCCATCTTCAACATCTTCGTGAGGACAACGGCTGGTCCTGATGGCATCAAGGAAGTCTGCCACATGCTGTCCATCCATCCCGGGACTCGGATTTGCAGTATCGCGTCCCTGAACAGTACCCCCCGACCGGGCATTAACATCTTTTAATAACTTCCCACCGAGATCATATACCTGGTAACCATCGTTCCCCGTATCAAGGCTGCCGTTTTCTCCATAGAATATTATACCACGGCTGCTGCCTTCAATATTCCTTCCGTTACAGCTCCGGTTTTCCCACATAAGTGAGATACGGCCCGGATAATCCCATGTTATAACTTGTGTATCAGGTGTCTCCCAGTCGTCCTGAAAGTGATATCTGCCTCCTACCGTTGTTACCCTTGTGGGATAATCAACTCCAAGACCCCAGCGTGCAACATCGATCTCGTGAGTCCCGTTATTTAATGCTTCACCTGTTCCCCAGTGCCAGAACCAGTGCCAGTTGTAATGAATAAGTCCTTCTTTGTAGGGCACATGTGGTGCTGGTCCCTGCCACAGATCGTAATTAAGCCAGTCGGGAACAGTTCCATCTGTAAGGAAGGTCTCTTTACGCATGTTGGTGTACCATGTCTTTGCGAAATATACCCTACCGATCACACCGTTGTGCAACTCCTGGATGCCCTGGGTCAGTAAGGGAGCAGAACGTCGCTGCGCTCCCATCTGGACAACTTTGTTATATTTCCGTGCAGCAGCAACGGACAGCTCGCCTTCCCTGGGATTATGACTCAGGGGTTTTTCACAATACACATGTTTTCCACCCTGGCAACCCATTATTGTAAGAGGGGAGTGCCAGTGGTCGGGAGTAGCTATGTATATAGCATCGATCCCCTTATCTTCACAGACCTTCCGACAGTCTCCTTCCTTCTTCGGAGTAGTGGGGGGAGTAGGATTTATACTCATTACTGTTTTAAGAGTTGTGTCCATTGCCCTTGAGTCAACATCGCATAAACAAACTACTTCAGTATTATTTTGTCTAGCAAAAGTTCTTGCCATACCATTTCCCCGTCCGTTCATGCCTATTATAGCGACCCGGATCCTGTCATTAGCTCCCTGGATGCCCCGGTAGCTTTTTGCAGTAAATCCGAGCGCCGATCCGCCGATTGCAAAACCGGCAGATCCTACAGCTACTTTTTTAATAAATTCACGTCTCTTTTCCATAATTTCATAATTAATATATAATCCATCTTTTTCCAAAAAGCTGAAATCCGGTTATAAAAATTCTATCTGTAACAAATTAAGTATTGTCAGGTTACCCGGAACCTGGCAGTTCATTTATCTTTCCCTGTAATTCTGGTGATAACTATTACCCCGTTTGCCCCTCTCATGCCGTATACGGAAGCCTCCGGACCTTTAAGCACCTCAATTGATTTAACTGTCTGTGGCGAGATACCGTCAATACTGTTAACGATCACACCGTCCACAACAAAAAGAGGTTCGGTACTGACATTTAGTGAAGATGATCCGTCAATCTTGATGCTGTGCCCTGTAACCTGCACACCGGCGAACCTACCCCGGATCATTTCGTAGATGTCGGTATATGATGCAAATGAAGGATCCTGTCCATTTACCTTTCCCACCTCAACAGGGACATCATTTTTCTGAGCAGTTCCTTCAGAATTATCCGGAAGGAGCACAAAATTAATAGATGTCCTGCCATTTATTTTTGTCACAGCAGCTCCGTTAAAAAGAGTAAAAACCAGTATCTCCTCTGCATCGGGACTTACTCTAACCTTATAATTTCCTTTCTGATCGGTCACGGAATTGGTCTTTACCTTATCAATAAAAATTGCCGCTCCGGAAACAGGTGATTTGCCTGCATCAGTAACAGTCCCTGTGATGGTAATTTTCTTTTGTCCGAAGGTCAGTAATGAAAAGGCCATCAAAAGAAATACAAAACAAATCCTTGCTATTTTCATCTCTTGAAAATATTTAAGGGGAATTTAATTCCCGGTTCGGATTACTATTCAAGAATATTTCTCATATACTCAATACACTTTGTAACCTCTTTGGCGGCATCTGATCCTTCAGGTACCTGGTATTCCATCTCAACAAACACATCGATCGGCCATTTTTCCTTCTTTATAAGTAACAGCACATCGGCAATAGGTGTCTCGCCTTCGCCAAAAGGTCTGTTCACTCCGGGAGGATCACTTTTCGGACCGGTTTTGTCCTTCATGTGTATCATCGGGATAAGATCGTGGAACTGTTCAATAATATTATTCGGATGAAGTCCGGTAGCACCGTAATAGTGTCCTACATCCAGGTTAAGCCTGTTGGCAGGGGAATAGCTGAGGAGTTTTGCAATATCGAAGCCAGGTTCTGCAAACTGCTGGTGTGTATGATAAATGGCAAGGCTCTTATGCTTCTCGGCAAATGTTCCCAGGCGCCTGCAAGCCGCTTCACTGCATTCATCCGTTATACCGTAGGCCCCAAGCACTTTGGCGGCATCATATGCATAGTCGATCTCTTCATCCGACCAGGCAGAGGGAGCAAACTTGGCGATATGGATATCAACACCTGCCTTGTTATACATTTTACGTACATCCTCGTACTTTTGCATGGGTAATGAAAGACGCCATTTACGCTGAGCTTCAGCCAAACCATCCCTAGCTTTGATATATTCCGCTCTCTGCTCTTCCGTTAATTCCACACCCCTGGCCGGTCTTGGCGGTGGCTGTGGAATGCCCAGACCCTCTTCGAGTACATTTCTCATCTCAACTGCATTTACACCTGCCTGCAGTATGTACTGTAGTGTCTCTTCCAGGTTATGAGGCATGCTCCCGTAACTGTAGGTTGTAAGGCCCAGCTGAACTCCGCCTACCTTGGAGTTTGGCTTTTTCTGCCCGGCTGCACAAGCAAAGCTGAAAGGCAGTATTGTAAATGCCGTAGCTGCTGTTGTTGTACCAATGAATTTACGTCGTGTAATTGATGAGTTTTTCATGATCAGTGGCTGTTAGAAAAATTTGGAAAATTGTATTTCACGTATTTAACCTTCTAAATTAAAATATAATCCTGAATAAATAATACTATTTAACTAATCTTAACTTATATGGTACCGTTATGAAAAACATCAGCGGATAAAATTTCCTATCCACTGATGTTTCTAATAATAATAATGTCCGATGTTCTGAAAGTGACTTGATGTCAATTAAATATTCAAAACGATCCCACTATTTCTGTACATATCCGGGATTCTGTTCCATCACAGCATCAATATTAAGATCGATAACATCCTGAGGAATAGGCCATAACACATTTTCATCCTGTATATTACAGGCGGGATAAACCGGATTATTACAATATGCCCTGACTCTTTCCAGCAGTTTACCTACGCGGCGCAGGGTAATGTGTCTCCATTCTTCGCCGTAAACCTCTCTGGCCCGTTCGTCGAGGATATAATCGATATCAACAGCAGCAGGTGCTACAGGAGTTGCATTTGCCCGTGTCCGCAGTGCATTTATATCAGCGGCAGCAAGGGTTTGGTTACCCAGACCCAGATAAGCTTCGGCACGCAGAAGATAAGTTTCTGCAAGACGCATTGCATAGATGTCCTTGTGTACATATCCCCCTCCTGATCTTCCGGGATCATCAAAGTGGTGCAGGGGATCCGCAAACTTCAGGATATACGGAAAGATGTACTGTGTAGTATCCAGCAACGAGTTCCTGGTTCCCGGAGGATAAAGGCTGAAGTCGATCAGTTGCTTATCATATGCAGAGCCGGGTGAGTCGTAATAGAATTTCCTCTTGATGTTATGCTTGGCGTTCCTGATGTCATTGTCCCAGTCGCTCAGCCAGATATTATAAGCCATGTAGTTTGATGGACGCATATAGGCAACAGGACGGCCAAGTGAATCTGAATATCCGGTGTATTTTCCGTTATAGAACTCACCCCTGAAAGCCGGAACACCATCGGGGGTGTTACCCATCCTGAAGTAAGCACAGCCGAAACCTCTCTCACCAGCAAATTTTATCCCTCCATTAACAAGCGGTTCGAACTGTATTACCCAGAGCGCCTCCCTGTTTTCCGGAAGGTTCTGGTTCCCATATGCGAAAAGGTCGAGGTAGACATCTCCTGAACCCCAAACATCGACAGTGGATCCGAAGCGTTCGGTCATCAGATGGTAATAACCACCGTTAATGACAGCTGAAGCTGCATCGACAGCTGCCTGGTATTTACCCTGGCTTAAATATACCTCAGCCAGCAGGGTTCCTGCTGCACCCTGAGTGATCCTTCCCGGAGCTTCTTCGGTACCAGGATCAGGCAGGTTTGCAACAGCGTAAATAAGATCATCTTCCATTAGCTTGAAAGCCTCCGATTTAGGCTCCCTGGTGAAATCGGTCTTCGGTTCCTTGATCACGTAATCTACGAGTGGAACATCACCGAATAACATGACCAGCACCCTGTAATTCCAGGCCCTGAAGAACATTGCTTCGGCAAGGTATGCTTTCTTCTGTGCCTCATTGGAGAAAGTACCTTCATCGGCATTATTAATTGCCTCGATGAGGACATTGGCCTTTTGGATCATACCATAGGGCCTTGCCCAGAAAAATGGCACAAATTCTGTAAAACTCGGGGTCATCTCCGATGCATAATTTACCAGTTTCCTGTTACCACCAGGATTCTCACCATGATAGGCCACATCGGTACCAACGCCCCCATTCATGATGGCAAAGCAGTCTTGCCGTGTCTGTTCGTCCCAGAAATTCTCCCTTAACCACCAGTGTAAGCCGGTAATACCCTGCTGTATACCTGCAAGGTTAGTATAGGCATTTTCGGGTGCAAGGAAATCGAGAGGGACCTCTTTAAGCACATCCTCACTGCATGAGGAAAACATTAAAAGCATAATAGCCGTAAGGATTGTAAACTTACTGCGTATCAGATATAAATATTTTTTCATCATCTTATATATTTTAATTTCATAATCATATATCTTTTTATTCAGAGAATCCGGATTACAAAGTTATCCTCACTCCTGCCGTGATGTTTCTCATCATGGGATTATTGCTGGTCCCTGTTTCGGGATCCCATCCTGACCATTTGGTCCAAACGTATGGATTCTTGGAAGCTATATAGAGCTGGCAAGACTCCAACTGCAAAGTTCTCAACAGTTTAGGACCCAGCTTATATGACAGGGATAGATCCTGTAATCTCACGAAACCTCTGCTCTGGTAGATCCCTCCGTGTACAATAGGAGCATTAAAAACACCTGTTGCATTGGTTACACCGTTAGTTGGAGTCCAGTAAGGACGTACTGCAGAAGTATTTATCCTGCGCGCCGTGTCAGCGTTCCAGTCGATGTTAAGAACAGAAGAGTTATCGGCCATATAATACCCGTTACCTCCCATTATTGAATTAAGGAAGAACGACAGTGTGAAATTCTGATAACCAAGAGTGTTACTCAGACTCCAGCGGAAGTTAGGGGCATAGTTGCCAATGAATGTCCTGTCGTTAACAGACTCAATCAGTCCGTCATTGTTCTGGTCAACATACCTGAACTGTCCAGGGTACCAGTTGGGAAGGATATTGCCATTATAAAGTTCCTGTTCTGTCCATACTGTACCATCCACCATCTCATAATCATAAATAACGTCGATGGATTCTCCGACAAACCATCCGTTCCCTACATCACGGTCATTTGCACCGCCGTAAAGAGTTGTCAGCTTATCCCTGTTAAGAGAGAATGTGAGATTGCTTTCCCAGCTTAAAGGACCTGAGGTAAGGTTGATGGACCTCACTTCAAGTTCAATACCATGGTTCGTGAGAGATCCGATATTAGCCCATACATCGTTGTATCCTGTTGTAGATGGAAGAGCTCTTTCAACAAGCACATCATCGGTATTGGATTTATAGACCTCGATAGAACCTGATATTCTCCTGTTGAATAATCCCCAGTCAATTCCCACGTTCAGGGATGCAGTTGTTTCCCATGCCAGATCGGCATTCCCAAGTGTATTCGGGTAGACACCTATATATGTCTGGGGACCGAAAACCATTGGCCGGTTACCCATTCTTGAGAAACTCGAATAACGACCGATACCCTGGTTACCGTTAACTCCATAAGAGGTTCTGAGCTTCAGATATAGCCAGCTGACATCGCTGAGGAACGATTCGTCGCTGATAACCCAGCCAAGCGAAACCGACGGGAAGTTTGCAAACTTCTTGGCTGCGCCGAATCCTGAGAAACCGTCACGACGAAAAGTCCCGGTTAACAGGTAGCGGTTTTTATAGGTATAGTTTGCCCTTGCCATATAGGAAAGGCTGTTTTCTTCCCAGGCACCGGTTGATATTTGCAGTAATGTACCAAGTTCCATAGCATTATAACCAAGCACATCGTTGTCGAATGATTCCGATATAAAATCAGAGTCTTCCCCTTCACGATGCTCACGGCTGAAGAGAAGTGTCCCGCTTATCTGGTGATCGCCGAAAGTCTGGTTATAAGATAATATATTGTTTACGATCCAGTTTTTTGAACCCTCCGGATGCTTTTCGGCGCGACCGCTGTTAAGGGAACCGGCCGGGATCGTTTTAGGAGAAAAAGTATTATTTGTACGTCCGGTAGTCGTGGTTGAAAAGTTAAGTTCATAAGTCAGGCCCTTTATCCACGGAACCGTTAATTTGGCATTTGCCACATTGAACAGGGAGGTCCTTAAATCTTTATTGATAGCATATAAGCTGGCCAGGGGATAAGGCATGTACAGTTCTCCTGTCAGGTATGGGACAAAATCCGGTTTACCAATATGGTTATCTGCCCATGGGCTGGCAGTCCTTGCATCTGAAAGACTTACATTCTGACCTGAATAATCACGAATTGAATAGGTTGAGTTAAGTCCGACGGTCAGCCAGTCTGTCACAGTACTTTCTATGTTTGAGTGCACGGTAAACCTTTTGAAATGGTCATTAAGAATAATACCCTCCTCGTTAGTATATGAAGCAGATACAAAGTAATTGCTCCTCTCACTTCTCCCGGAAAGGCTAAGGTTGTAGTTCTGGATAGGAGCTATCTGTGTAACCTCCTTAACCCAGTCTATTTCCCGCATTGCATTGTAATTATCCCTTTCTTCCTGTGTTCTCAGGAAAGTTGCAATTAGCGCCCTGTTATTAATATCCGGCCTTACAGGTTTTCCTGCATCGCTGGTCGGGTTTGTTTTATACCAAATGTACAGGTCCTGTTCCCAGTTATAATCGCTGAGCCGTATTGCATACTCATCCCCATTCATGACCCTCATCGGATTATTTGTCATATTCTGGTAGCCGTAATAGGCATCAAACGAAATAACCGGTTTATCCGATTTCCCTTTTTTAGTGGTGATAAGCATTACACCGTTTGCAGACCGTGATCCGTAAACTGCTGCAGCACTTGCATCTTTCAGGATATCAACCGATTCAACATCGTTCAGGTTTATATCTGTTACAGCACCGTTATAGATAATACCATCAATAACTATAAGCGGACGGTCACTTGCCGAGAGTGATGTCTGACCCCTTATTGCGAGGTCCGGTTCGGCACCTGCCAGTCCGTTGGTCTGGTTAACATTAACCCCTGCAGTGACCCCGGAAAGAGCCTGAGAAAGGTTTGTGTTTGCAAGAGCTGCCCTGTCATCCATGGAAACTCTGACGACAGATCCTGTCAGGTCACTCTTCTTCTGAACACCATAGCCGATAACTATAACCTCATCAAGAGCTTCAATCGTTGGCTCCATTGAAATGTTCATTACTGCATTGCCGGTGTAGGCTCTCTCAACCGGATTGTAACCGATAAAAGAGAAGACCAGGACTGCATTTTTGTCCGGTACTGTCAGTGAGTACTTACCGTCAATACCGGTAAGTGCGCCGACATTTGTACCCCTGACAACAACGTTAACCCCGGGCATCGCACTACCTGTTGAGGCATCCGTTACAGTACCAGATACGGTTAACTGTTGAAGTGCATCAGTCAGGATAACATTTGACTTACCATTATCCGGAAGAATGGATCCTGGAGCGGCAAATGTCAATGGAAAACTGATCGCAATAAGTAATATTGCGGTACCGAATTCCATAAACAATTTTTTTAATAAAGGGTATTGGAATACCCCCTGGTTAGAAGATCTTTTCATTTCATAATGGTTTTGGTTATTTTTTGACTTTCTTGTAATAATGCAACCGGATAGTGTTTGCCAGGGCCCGGTTGATTCCCTGCCGGTAAAGGATGCTTTAATCCCCCGGTC
>CAYQBZ010000004.1:19262-24109 GCA_964415855.1 uncultured Rikenellaceae bacterium | reverse complement strand
GTGCGACACCGGCCGACTATGAGCTTGAAAAAAGTGAAGGGGTGTTTGTGGACCAGGTAATAAGGCCTACAGGTCTTCTTGACCCGCCAATAGAGGTGCGGCCCAGCCTGAACCAGGTTGATGACCTGATGGCTGAGATAAGAGCAAGGACCAGTGTGGGAGAGAGAACCCTTGTTACCACCATAACAAAAAGGATGGCTGAGGAGCTTTCTTCATACTTCATCAGGTATGACATAAAATGCGGGTACATACACTCCGATATCGATACCCTCGAGCGTATTGATATAATGGAAGGACTGCGCACCGGGATAATTGATGTTCTGGTTGGGGTAAACCTCCTGAGAGAGGGACTGGATCTCCCGGAGGTGTCACTCGTTGCAATACTGGACGCAGACAAGGAAGGATTTCTCCGGTCGACACGATCACTTACCCAGACTGCAGGCCGGGCTGCGAGAAATCTTAACGGCAAGGTTATTATGTACGCCGATACCATCACCAATAGCATGCAGCAGACTATCGATGAAACGAACAGGCGACGCAGCAAGCAGCTTAAATATAATGAGGCAATGGGTATCACGCCATCACAGATAGTCAAGAAGACTGGATCCATACTGAGCGGACTGGGAAAGAAAGGAGTGAGTGTAAGAGCTTATGTAGAGCCTGAGAAACCAGATATTGCAGCTGACCCCGTGGTAAGGTACATGAATGCTGAGGCGCTGGAAAAGGCTATTGAGAAATCCAGGAAGAGCATGGAAAAAGCTGCGGCTGAACTCGACTTTGTTGAAGCAGCCAGGTTAAGGGATGAGATGACGGAACTGAGAAAGCTCCTGAGGGGCAAATCCTGATCTGTGGAATAGTTATAAATATTGTATTCTAGTCGCTCTTGCGTGTTGCTGACCAGTCGCTCTTTCTTGAGTTAAGCGTTGCAGTTCCCAGCATAGTATTGTTTCCATTAACCTTACCGGTATATACTTCACCGTCAATCCTGAATGTAATCTCGGCTCCATTAAGCCTGCCATCGCTGATGGAAGATGTCTTGCCGTCGTGTTTATAGGTCCCATAGATCATCTGGAACTCCTGCTGCAGACCAAGCTCTCCACCAGCCAGTTGCCAGGTTCCTTCCACTCTGGCCGGGACAACCCACATGAGGGCAGTATTCCAGCTGTTCCAGTTATCCTCTGTGGTAGCTTCAATATCCGGCTCCCATTCGCCCATTGTAAACGTATTGGACACGATACGTGTACCGGGCCTGAGTTTAAGCAGCTTTGGCCTGAGCTTCAGGTTGATATCCGGAAGCAGGAACATGGTAATCACCGTAGCATCCGAAAGATCATATTCAAACAGGTCTGCATTCAGAAAGGTTGCTTTTCCTTCCACGCCTGCCTCCCTGGCATTCTTCCTTGACAGTTCAACCATATCGGGATTAAACTCTATGCCAACAGCACGTGCTCCGAGTTTGGCTGCAGCTATCACGGTACGTCCGTCGCCTGAACCCAGATCCACAACAAAGTCTGTGGGTGCAACCCAGGCAATTTCCAGCATCTTCTTCACCAGTTCTTCAGGTGTGGGGACCCAGATCACATCCTTGCCATCCTGTCCCACCTGCGGAACAAATGCTTTTCCCTGTGTCTGTCCCTGGGAATATAATCCTGTAACAATGAAATTCAGAAGAAAAAGAACCAGTAAGCGGTTGATCAGTTTTGATGATTTCATTTTATACCTCCGTTTCTTGATAGACCTGTAATTGATTTGAAAGGATTAAATATAGAAATTATCTTTTATTATCAGTCATTCCATAAACATATTTTGCAATTGCCAGCGATGAAGTCAGCGCCGGTGATTCCATTCCGATCAGGTTAATGAAACCTGGATAGCCTCGGTCTGTTTCTTCCCTGATATAAAAATCCTGCTGTGGATCGCCCGGTTTCTGGATCTTCGATCTGATACCTGCCATTTCAGGTGCGATGTCGTCGAATTCAAGAAAAGGCAGGTACCTTTTCGCTTCCCTGTAGAATTTTTCCTGTTTCGAAGGTGTCAGAGTATAGTCATATATATTTGATTCCATGAACTTAACATCAGGACCAAGCCTGACACCTCCGCCCATATCGATAGTGACATGGATACCTATACCCTCCATGTTCTGATAGGGGACCGGATATATAAGCCTTTTTATCAGCCGGTTCTTAGGCGGATTGATCCTGAAATATTCACCTTTGCAGAAATTAATTTTCAGCTTTTCATCAGAGATACCAACCAGGGCGGACACTACGTCTGAATTCAGTCCTGCCGAATTTATTACGATCCGGGAGGTGAATGAATAGCTTGTCTTATCTGCATCGAGCATCGTAATCTCATAACCTCCGCTGATATGCTTTATGCCGGTAACCTCACTACCGTATACAACCTGTCCTCCGTTATTTATTGTATTAGTTTCAAACTGCTTCATCAGGGAATGAGTGTCTATAATGCCTGTTGATGGCGAATAGAGTGCTTTCAATGCATAAATATTCGGCTCCATCTCACCTACCTGATCTCTTTCAAGCACTTTCAGATCATCCACCCCGTTTCTCACTGCTGTTTGTCTTATAGTTTCGAGGATATCTTTCTCAGTATCTGTTGTTGCTACTATAAGCTTACCGCAATTACTGTACGGAACATCATCCCTGTCGCAGTAATCGTAAAGCAGCTTCTTTCCTTCAACACACAGTCTTGCCTTCAGACTGTCTTTCATATAATATATTCCGGCATGAATGACTTCACTGTTCCTGCTGCTGGTCTCCTGGCCGAATGATAAATGCCTTTCTATGATGAAAACATTGGAAAAGTTCTCAGTGAATTTCTCAGCGATTGCCAGTCCGACAACACCTGCTCCGATAATTGTAACTTCTGCATCCATCTTTAAACCTTAATCTGAGTCTTTTAAACTGTAACCTTACAAGGTTTTCAAAAATAGCTGAAAAACCGGTTGATAATATAGCTGATGCATATTATATTTACAATTAACAAAAGGCAGTTCCCGGATTTCCTTTTATCCTTAAACTAAGCAGCTATTAACCAGTAGTTTTAATGAAAAGAATATCTTCCCTGCCGGTAATCGTGCCTGTTATTCTTATTATATTTCTCTCTTCAGGAAAGGAGCTCTCCAGGTCAGCTGCAGGTACTTACAAAGATCACCAATTCACCGGATATTTCAGAAGAGAAACAGGCTGGATTGCCGGAGACGGGGCTTTCTCAATTCCTGTAAATGAGGATCTTTCAATATGGACATACGGCGACAGCTTTATTGATTGTTACGATACTCTTTCGCAGACTGTCCCATGTCTTTTCCAGGCCAGAAATGCAGCTGTTCTTGTGAATATCTCAAATCCTGATAATCAGATAACCCTAAGAAACAGGAAAGGCCCTGCTACTTTCTTTACATACGGGACCGACAATAAATACTGGTTCTGGCCGACTTCAGGTTATCAGTATGATGATACTGTTTATGTTTTCATGTCTAGGATCAGATCTACCGGAGAGCCGGGAATGTGGGGCTTTGAAGGAGTGGATACAAATTATATTGCAAAGATCGGCTTATCAGATCCGGGCAAGACTTATTTCAGTATACTTCCCCCGCATGGAGGAATTAATTTTGGTCTCTCCGTGATAAAAGGGGAGGAGGGATATAATTATGTATTCGGCATCAGGTCAAATAACCTTGGTAATGACTTGTTTGTTGCACGATTCAGGTCAGGAAACATATATGGGGCGTGGGAGTATTATTCGGGTGATGGATGGACAAATGATATTAAACAAATAAGCAGGATATACAGTGAGTTTACCGCATCATTTTACATATGCAAATTAAGAAATACATACGTACTGATCACCACCGAATTCAGTGTCAGCTGTGATCAGGGGAAAAATATATATGTTTCTGTAAGCGATAATCCTGCAGGTCCTTTTACCGGGAAACATTCAGTCTGGGAGGTCGATGATACACTGGAGGGTCATTATCCTTTCTTCTATATTGCAAATGCTCATCCGGAATTTGATAATGGAAGGGAGGAGCTGCTTATAACATATTGTATAAACGGATACGGTGATTGTATTGAGACCTGCAAGGACAACAGGATGGATCCTGATGTATACAGGCCTAAAGCTATAAGGGTCCCGTATAAAATAATTAATGAGAACCTGTAACACTAATTAATGGAATAATATATATGGTGAATAGACTAATCTGTTTCCTGTTGGTTGCGGCCACTTTGTTTCCGGTGAGCTGTACATCAGATACTGGTATTGACCGTTTCGCAGTTGTAACACGACATAATATCGAAAATTCGGTGATCGACAGCCTTAACTCCTTATCCGTCGGAAACGGTGACTTTGCCTTCACTGTTGATATTACCGGCTTACAGACCTTCCCGGATTTCTATGAAAATGGTATCTCTCTCGGGACCATGTCAGACTGGGGATGGCATACAGGCAAAAATTCTGAGAATTACCGTTTGGAGGATGTATACAGGACCTATAATGTATATGGAAGAGAGATAGACTATGTCCGTCAATACAGACCTGATGAGGATGAGAGGAAGGCCGAAGCATCAGAATGGCTGAGGGCCAATCCCCACCGTATACACCTTGGCATGATCGGACTACAGATACTTAAGGAGGACGGGACTGAAATTGTAATTTCCGATATTCAGGATCCTGTACAGAGACTCAATATCTGGACAGGCGAGATCGACAGCAGGTTTAATATAGAAGGGATTCCGGTTCGTATTCTTACTGTATGTCATCCCGATTCGGATATGATCTCTGTCAGGGTGGTATCCGGGTTAATAGGCAAAGAGCGTCTGGGGATA
>CAYQBZ010000004.1:0-19252 GCA_964415855.1 uncultured Rikenellaceae bacterium | reverse complement strand
TTCAGGTTACGATTTTCATTCACCTGATAAGCATTCAACAATTATACTTGCTGATTCAGATAATATGACATTGTTTGGGAGGAAACAGGATGATGACAGTTATAATGTTCTCCTATGGCGGAATAATGCAGACCTGAGGGAGGTCAGCCGGCATGTCTTCCTTCTCGAACCACAACATACGGATTCCGTCTATTCATTCTCCTGCCAGTTCTCTTCGAAAGCAGGGATCAGCAAACTTCCTGATTTCGAAGAAACTGAGGAGGCATCAATGGCAAGCTGGGCGAAATTCTGGTCTGAGGGCGGTGCTGTTGACTTCTCGGAATGTACCGATCAAAGAGCTTCCGAACTCGAAAGGCGTGTCATTCTGTCGCGTTACCTTACAAAGATCCAGTGCAGCGGGTCTCTGCCGGCTTCAGAAACAGGTCTTACATACAACAGCTGGTATGGCAAGTTTCACCTCGAGATGCACTGGTGGCATGTTGTACATTTTGCTCTCTGGCAGCATGAAGATATACTAAAGAGGCAGATGGAATACTATTTCAATATTCAGAGCCGTGCAAGAGCAACGGCAGCTCATCAGGGCTACGACGGGGTGCGGTGGCCAAAGATGGTTGGCCCCGATGGAAGGGAGGGTCCAAGCACTGTGGGGACTTACCTTATATGGCAGCAGCCTCATTTTATTTTTTTCGCTGAGATGCTCTACAATAACAGCCCTGCAAAAGAAGAAGTACTCAGAAAATACAGGGCCCTTGTTATGCAAACAGCACAATTCATGGCATCTTATGCCCATTACGACAGTTCCGGTAACCGTTATGTGCTTGGTCCGGTGTTAATACCGGCGCAGGAAAGCCTTAGACTTGAGACGACCGTTAATCCGACATTTGAGCTTGCATACTGGTATTGGGGACTTTCCACTGCGCAGGAGTGGAGACGACGTATGAACCTTGATCCTGTACCCCTGTGGGATGATATAACTGAAAAGATATCTGAACTGCCTGTGCAGGATGGCCTGTATTTATGTTCGGAAGATACAAAAGACTCATATACCAATATAAGGTACATGAGCGATCATCCGATAGTTTCAGGTATCTCCGGTGTTTTACCATGGACTAGACTCGTTGACAGGGATGTCCTTGGGAACACCCTCGATACTATTATGACAAAATGGAACTGGAGCACAACCTGGGGATGGGATTTCCCTATGCTGGCAATGTCGGCCGCTTCGTTGGGAAGGGGAGACCAGGCTGTGGATTTCCTGATGAAGGATGCTCCCAAGAACAGGTATCTGCTTAACGGGCATAACTATCAGACTCCCAGACTGGCAATTTATCTTCCCGGAAACGGGGGATTATTGACCGCTGTGGCTTCAATGTGTGTTGCAGACAAGTTCCCTCATAACGGTAAATGGAAAGTCAGATGGGAGAATCTGAATGAATATAATAAGTAGTATCTTTAATGGGACCATTTTACATTGAATTATAATGAAAAAAACCACCCTGATCCTTCTCTTCTGTTCGTGTTTAGTAACGGGACTTGCACAGAACTGGACCCTTGTCTGGTCCGATGAGTTCAATACAGATGGTCTGCCCGATACTTCCAGATGGGGAAATGAAGTCGGGTTCATAAGAAATAATGAGCTCCAGTACTATACCAGGCAGCGGCCTGAAAATTCCATTATTGCGGATGGCAACCTGCTTATAATTGGGAAAAAGGAATCTTATAAGACAGCAGGATACACATCTGCCAGCCTGACTACCGATGGAAAACACAGCTGGACCTATGGTAAGATAGAAGCCCGGATGAAGTTACCGGAAGGGCAGGGGATGTGGCCAGCATTCTGGATGCTTGGTCAGAATATACACCAGGTCGGATGGCCGCGATGTGGAGAAATCGATATTATGGAACACATTAATAATGAAAAGATTACACATGGCACTCTCCACTGGCATAATGAAAAGCATGTTTCGTCAGGCGGTACAATTCCGTGTGATGTTTCAAAATATCACAATTATACTGTTGAGTGGGACCAGGAAGCTGTCAGATGGTTTCTCGATGGCAATAAATATTGGGAAGTCGGCATAAAAGACAGTGTGAACAGCACGTCGGAATTTCACAAGCCTCAATATATAATACTTAACCTGGCAATTGGAGGTAGCTGGCCGAAAAATCCGGATGCTTCAACCAGCTTTCCGGATACTATGTATGTGGATTGGGTAAGGGTCTATCAGAATATCAATAAATAGTAATAATATGGTACACATTAAATACCAGGCATATCTGCTGAAATATATTGTAGTTATAATTGTTCTTTCTTTCTGTGTGCCGGCTTTGCCGCAAACCACATCCGATGGATCTTCTCCGCAGTTTATTCTTCCGGAGTTTATTAAAGGAATGGTAAAGATGAAGAACGGGAGCAGCCAGTCTGCAATGTTGAATTATAATTCGGTTTCTGAAAAGATGGTTTATGAAAAAGACGACCAGATCTATGATATTATTGGCACTGAAACCATAGATACTGTCATTATTGAGGACCGGGAGTTTGTGCCCGCCGGTAATGTATTTCACGAAGTTTTGCTGGTTGCACCTATATCATTGTTTGTACAATATAAAGGTGATGTAATACCTCCCGGCACTCCTGCTGGGTACGGCGGGACTTCCCAGGTGTCAAATACTAAGTTAATGACATCTGTGCAATTGCAAAGTGGTTACTATAATATCAAACTTCCTTCGGATTACTCGGTTAAGGTTCAGCCGGTATTCTGGTTAAGAATAAATGGGATGATGGAAAGTTTTGTGAATGAGAGGCAATTATTGAAATTATTTCCTGAGAGAGAGAACGAGCTGAAACAATTCATTAAACAGAACAAAATCAAATTTGACAAATTTCAACAGGTGATAAGGCTCATTGAATTTGTAAATGATATGAAACTTTAGGAAGACCTGCATATACTCACCTATGGGCATTAGGTGTTAGTCGCCGATTTTTCAGGATTGATTATGGATTTATGCAGATATTTGTTACTTTTATAATATAGGATACAAGCATTTTTGGACTTGGTAATAAGATATAAGTATGAAAAGATCTTTTATACTGTTTTCTTTTCTTCTTCTGGTATTTCATACAAACGCACAACAGAAAAGCCTTTCAGATGAGAAGGTCGATCCGGGGTACTTTGTTACGCGCACACGGGAGGAAGTGATTAAAAAGCTTGTTGACCTGCCATGCGGGATAAGGGCTGATGATCCGGTAAAAGTTATTTTCCAGAAGATTGAGAACTTCCTTGTCTCGTTTCAACCGGTACCGCAACATTCAGATGATGTATATGCCAAAGAAGCTAATATGCAGGCACTTATAAGCCTGAAAGAGGGTGGTTACGGTATAGGGTCAGTACTTATCGACACAGACGGAAAGATACTTATGGCCGCTCATAATAACCAGATACAGAAACACAGATCGGATCTGCATGCCGAGATGATGCTGCTGACAAAGTTTGAAGAGAGCAGGCTGGCAAAAAAATATGTTAATATTTACGTGTATAAACCCGGACTGACCGTATTCAGCTCGGCTGAACCGTGTCCGATGTGCTTCATAAGGATAAATACGACAGGATCAGATACCAGGTACTGTACCCCGGGACCTGATGATGGAATGGTGAGCCGTATCGATTATCTTCCGCCTGCATGGAAAGAGATGGCTCTTAAGCGGAAAGTCAGCCTGGGAGACTGTTCTCCGGTTATGCAAAAATTATCACACCTGCTTTTTTATGCTTATCTTCTGGATGACCGGGGGCCAAAATAACCAGATATGAGATCCTTTCCCTGTAACCTGAAACTCTCCGGATCCTCCGGAGTATAGCGGTATACGGCTGTTCCTGACTTAAGACCCTCATTCACCATCACAAATTTATCGTTAGCATCACCAAGCACTACAACCTGTTTGGTCTTATTCTTCGTATATACAAACGGGATACCGTCAGATTCTGTGTGGACACATTCCAGGGGTATGTAGATAGCATCGTCAAATGATTTTATGATTATCTCATTACCGGTTGTCATTGAAGGTCTCAGGTTCGGATCAGATATATCAAGCCTGCTTAGCACTTCAAACATTTTAGTATCCGAATTTGGCAGCTGCTCACCGATCCTGCCAACACTTACCACTGTACCGGTGTATGCCTTATCCGGGAAGGCGTCAACTTTAATTTTTACCTTTTGCCCGGGTTTGACCTTACTGACATCTATTTCGCTAACATATGTTTTTGATAACATTGTCGAAAGATCAGGAAGTGTGGCCACTACCATATCGAAGGTATTGAGAGTAGAACCTGCCTTTCTTTTGGTACCGTTCCTGTTTCGCTTATAAATGACCATTCCCGGTGAGGGTGCAGTAATTGTAAAACCGGAAAGGTAACTTTCAAGATCCTCTATTGTACTAAGCTGATCGGCTATTCTCTGACGGGAGCGGTTTATCGTTCTTGCCTGCTGGGCACCTTTCAGATCATATTGCTTCTTCATCTGATTTAATTTTCGCTTTGCCTTGTCAAGATCAATCTCTGCTTTCCGGATTGTGGCAGGAGGTTCGAATTTTGACTGTTCAAGTGCTATATTTGCTTCTTCTACGGCAAATTTCTGATTCTTTATTCCGTCTCTCAGGTTAGTGAGAACTACAGCAGTATCGAGTAAGCTCATATGGAGGTCTGTTTCCATCTCCTCAAGCCTTTCTAGCTCATCCTTTAAAGTATTATCATAATTTGTACGGTCAAGTTGTGCAATGTAATCCCCGGTATTTACAACAGTGCCCTCCGGAACAATATCAAGTATCTTAAGATCACTCACGTGGATACGGCTCCGTCCGCGGCCCCTGTTATTTCCGGCAGGTAATGTTGGTCCCCTGATCTCAAAGGATTTTTCTGCAAGTAATTCACCGGCTGTGCTTACTTTGATCTCAAAACTGCCTCTTTCGGCTTCTGCATATAAATCCGTAACAGTATCTTTAGAAGCCAGCTTATTGAATATGAGCAGTGCTATCAGAGCAGCAAATACGCCACCAGCGGTAAGAATTCTTTTAACAATTTTATTCATGACGATACTGTTTAAAACGCTAAATTCAATATCTTTAATACAAAAATAGCCTTTTATGAAAGAACCCGCAAATTTTATGCCTGTTAATGGTAATGAAATGTTAATATATGTTATTCATATTTAATTATATACATTAAAAATTAGGAGTTGGCTGACTTAGAGGACCATATCATTCCTGGATTGTCTTAGTCCCGAATATTAATAAGTTACAAGGTTATGAGAATATCAATTATTTATTTGATTGTCTTTATATTATTAACAAACTGCTCTTCAGGGGAATAACTATTGCTGTATTCAACCCTGGGATTGAGGATAGAGACGAAATGATAGACCTCAGCAGTATGATGAGCGATGTCTATCGTGTCAGGCTGGAGAAATCGGACAGCATATTATCAGGCGAGAACACTTGCTATCTTGTAAATGAAAAATTCATTATAACAGTTAACATGGATAAAATACTTCAATTTTCAGGTAAGGGCAACTATGTCAGGACCCTTACTATTGTACTTATGTTTTTCCTTTTTTGCTCATGCAGTAAACAAAACGAGGTTACTATCCGGCTGGCAACAAATACTATTGTAATCGGAGATGTTATTCTGGCAAGACTGTATGTGACTCATAATGATTCTGTCGCCCCGACCTTTTATGTTATTGATAAACTCGATACGGTGCGGCTTCCTGCAGATTATGATGACAATAACTGCGGCATTTACAGGGCAGCCTACACTATCCCGGGTGAAAAGGTGGTTACAGGCTTTGTCGATTTCCTCGATAAGCGAAACAGGAGCAGGACTTCATATTACAACTTTAAATATACTGTTCTTGACCTGCCGGGTATCTTCCCCACTGCGAAGTAAAGATTGTACGATAACAAGCTCTGAAAAGGAGCCGGATGTGAGTATTTCTATTTATTTCACCGGCAGGTCTGTTAGGTTTTATATTATGGCGTAACTTACTACCTGGCTGACGAATCAAACAAAAAGAATTTCTATCTTTGATTCATGAACATAATTGATAAAAATATTGACTCCTTAGCTAGCCTTTGCAAGCAGCACAAAGTCAAAGAACTCTATATATTTGGTTCTGTTTTGACCTCTAAATTCAATAAGGATAGTGATATAGATATGCTGGTTCAATTTGACAATGTTGATATTCTCGAATATGCTGACAACTATTTCGATTTTAAGGAAGAACTTGAGAAACTGCTTGGGAGAGAAATAGACCTTCTTGAAAATCAGGCAATTCGAAACCCTATCTTCCGGATGATTCTTGATCGGGAAAAAAAAATAGTCTATGACAGAGAAACAGCTTAAACTATTGTATGACGTCAAACTGGCAGTTGACGAGATCGATTCATATTTTAATAATGAAGCCAAAACTTATGAGAACTATAGAAGCAATTCTTTACTTAGGCGTGCCATCGAAAGAAATCTCGAGATTATCGGAGAAGCCATCAACCGACTCCTGAAAGAAACCCCGGATTTTACCATAGAAAATGCCGTACGTATTATCGGATTAAGAAATCAAATAATTCATGGTTATGATTCAGTATCAGACGAGAATATCTGGGGCATAATCACACTTCATCTGCCCAAACTAAAATCAGAAATTAACTCATTAATAAACAAATAGCTGTTCATAAAATTGCAAATACAGTGACTACAATTAGTATTTTATTTCTGTACTAATATCTCAACTCTGAATTTTTATTAGAGGTAGTGCCTCAGTATTGATAGATACCCAAGTGCCATTGTCAGGTATTATCGTACCCCTGTTATAAATCTGACAGTGAAGGAAATTTCCTGGAATACTTCTGTAAATCACTGTAATTTATTAGTAAAGAAGCTATTTTAATTACTCATTTAGTTGCAAAACTAATATATTCGTTATAAATTTGGTTTGGTTCCCGGAGTTGGACAGTGATAACTTCTTATAACTCTTTTACAGTGATCAGAATGTACCGTCTTTCTGTCAGCCAGGTGGCAAAACTGTATAGTGAAAATATCCCGAAGACCTGGTTTTACAGTATAGTTATAAAATCCTTTAAATAATTAAAATATTCAAATATGAAAAAATGGATCTTCACCTTATTCCTGGGAATGATAATATCTACATCATGTAAGAATTCAGGTTCCCCGGATAAGAATGCGAATGCATCACTTCCGTACCAGATAGACCTTGAACAAAGACTAAAGAATGTCAGATCCGTTGATCTGGACATACTGGGTAACAATCTTGAGTATGTCCTACTTGAGACAAATCCGGAATGTATGTTAAAGAGGATAGCAAAGGTATCACTCAGTGATTCATTTATTTACGTTAGCGATGGCAGCAGGATGATGCTTTTCGACAGGACAGGGAAATTTATCAGGCCGATAGGTGCAAACGGACGGGGACCTGATGAATATATGTCAGCCCGCGATTTTATAATCGATGAGATAAAAAGGGAAATATATATACTGTCATCGAGGATGGTAGTGGTATTTGGTTTTGACGGGCACTTCATAAGAAATTTTAAAACCGATTTCCTGGCTATGCAAATGGTATCAAAAGATGAAAATACCATAATGTTTCACCAGATCAATATGTCGCAACCGACGGATGATACTGTTTATAGCTGGTATCTTACAGATAAACAGGGTGTTGTACTGGACAAGATCAGGAACGACCTGAAACGGATCAGCCAGCCGGGTCTCATAGTATCAAATTCACCTTTATACGTATTCTCCGGAGCTGCTCATTTTTCAGAGTTCGGAATTGACACACTATATTATTTCAATGACGGTAAGAAAGAGCCATACGTTATTTTCATTACAGGTAAGATGAAAATGGAGCCGGATCTCCATCTGACTCCTGATACATATAAGGAAGTTACGGATCGGTTAAAAGATAAAATATGGATTGAGGACGTCACAGAGGATAATAATAACCTTTATGTTAAAATACAATGGGGTCTATCCGATTCTGTGAGTTACTGCACATTCAACAAAAATTCAGCGGAATTCACAGTTCTTAAGGAGAACGGTTTCGTAAATGACATTAACGGCGGGCCGGTTTTCTGGCCAAAGCAAATCGTCAGCGACAGGATACTTGTTGATTATATCGATGCATTTGAGTTATTGAAGTACTTAAACGGGAATAAAATGGAAGGAGTAAGGGTAAAAGACGATTCAGAAGCTGACCGGCTCAAAGGCCTTGGTAAGGAGCTAACGGAGACTTCAAATCCTGTTTTATTGATACTTAAGTAATCCTTTTTAACTTTCTACTGCTCCTGAATTATTCGCACTTCTCCTGTATATAAACCAGTAAGCCAGTGGTATGAAGAACAAACTTACCACTGTGCCTAAAGACATACCACCGATAAGCGAGAGCGCCATAGGTCTCTGAAGCTCTGATCCGATACCCGAACTGAACAGGATAGGTGCTGTTGATACCAGTGAGGCCAGGGCAACCATAAGGATTGGTTTCAGCCTTCGGGAACCGCCTGTGTATATAGCCTCGATAAGCCCCATTCCTTCATTTCTCAGGTTATTTATGGTATCTACCTTAAGTATTGAGTCGTTTATAATAACTCCCGACATTACTATAAGTCCTATCATGGTCATCAGGTTTATCGTGCCTCCCCACAGCATGACAAGAAGCAGTGCCCCGGCAATATCGATGGGAATCTCCAGGAGCACTATCAAAGGCTGTGTTAGCGATTCGAACTGCGCTGCCAGGATAAAGAATAACAGCAGCAGCGCCACCACCAGTATGACAGCCAGCTCCCTGAAGAGCCTCTGTCCTGTTATAAGACCTCCGCTGAACCTGACATCTATGTCCTGGTCAGCTGCCAGGATATTTCTTATTTCACCTGTCAGAACAGCAGGCTTATTGGTAGTCACATTCATTTCCAGTGGTACATATTCGCTGTACATTCCTCCTTTTATGGTCTTGTAATCGTGTATTCTCTCTACTTTAACTATCTCGCTGACAGGTATCTGGTCACCACTCTTGTTCAGTATAAACCCGGCTGAAACGATATCACTTATCTGTTTCTCCTTATCAGACATAACAATGGGCAGTATCTCGTATGATGCTCTCAGTTCACCTATGTTATTTTTATTGAGCGAGGTTTTAAGTGTGTTGTATAATGTTGTGGGGTCAACGTCATACAGCAGCATCCTGTCGGGATCGGGCCGAAGGAGTATCTTATCTTCGAGCTGAGGTGGCGATATACCTGCATCCGGCCACTTTTCCTGCAGGTCACTTACTATGGCTGTCATCTTATCTGCAGGAGGCACTTCTTTCTCCTTCATAAGGCTCACTTCAACAACCAGCGGAGCTTCTGATGCTGAAAAGATCTTCTCGAATATGTTCTGCTGAGGGGTAACGGCGATATAGGCTTCCGGGTAATTCTTACTGATAAAATCATAAGAATTTCTCTCTATACCATCTTTCATCTTCCACGATGTCGCTTTTATATAGATCCTTGCCTGCGTATACGACTGGTCATAATCGCGGTTAAACAGGAACTGTTGCTCTCCTATGTAAGAGTTGGTCTGAAGTATCATCTCTTTGCTATTGGCAACCAGTTCCCGTATCCTCCGCAGACTTTCATCAAGATCGATATTCTCATTCCAGTCAACCGAAACAACAAGCTCATCCTGGCGCACAGCGGGAAATTTCTCCTTCTCCATTGTTAAGAAAAGCCAGACCATGAGAAGAAGTATTGCCAGGAAGGAGACAATCATAGTTTTCCTGAACCTGAAGAAGAAATTCATTCCTCCTTCATATCTGTCTTCAAGTCTTTTGAAACTGACCTTTTGGACCAGTTTTGTCAGGAAACCCTCCCTGCCGTTCTTATATAACAGGTAATAGATGGTTGGCAGCAGTGTTATCCCTACCATCAGTGAGACACCCTGGCCTATTACGATGGCAATGGCCTGGTCATAGAACAGGGCCCCTGAGATACCACTCAGGAATATGAGCGGTACAAATACGGCACATGTTACCAGTACTGAAGAGATCAGGGGTGTAATGATCTCATTTGTCCCTCTTACGCAGGCATCAACGAGTGACAGACCCCTGTCTATCCACTGGGTGATATTCTCGATCACCACTATCGAATTATCGATCATCATGCCTATTCCCAGTATAAGTCCTGCCAGGGATACTATATTGATTGACAATCCCACAACATAGAAGAACAAAAGACTGATAACCAGCGTGGCAGGGATACTGAAGCCGATTATCATGGGCGATTTGGCATCTTTCAGGAAGAAGAACATGAGGAAAAACGCAAGTAATCCACCGGCCAGCAGGCTCTGTTTCAGGTTAGATATCGAATAGTCGAGAAGGATGGTCTGATCCTGGGATATCTCAAAATCCATCTGGGGATAGTCTTTCCTGAAGATTTTAATAATCTCGTTCATCTTCTCCTTCAGGGTGGCCATTTTGGCAGTCGACTCCTTTATAATTGCCAGTGATATGGCCCTGCTTCCATTCGAATAATACAGGCCCCGGGGCCTCTCCTGGCGAATGCCGACCTCGGCAATATCTTTCAGCTGCATCAGCCGGTCACCCGACTTTATATAGATATCCCTGACATCATCCAGGTCCTTCAGATATGAACTGAACTCGAGGTTATAGAGGTACTTCCCGTCCTTTACCATAATACTCCCGATATTGATATTGTTGAGCCGTACAGCCTGGGAGAGGTCATCATCCGTGATACCCAGACCGGTCATTTTCTCATTATCCGGACTGATATATATCTCTTGTTTTATCTGCCCGGTTATGTCTGCCATTCCGACTTCAGGAAGCTGTTCTATCCTTTTCTTAATAACTGTTTCGGCAAACTCGCTCAGCTCAAGAAATTTCTCATCGCCGGCCTGCTTATCGGCAAGGGTAAGGTTAAGCATGAAGACGGGGATATCGGTGGCGCTTGCTTTTATAATCCTCGGACGTTCAAGATCGCGCGGAAGGTAGTTCATGGCGCCGTCGACCTTCTCATTAACCTCCATGAACGCCAGGTTAATATCGTTCCCATACTTGAACGTCAGCCTGATAAGAGCGCTGCCATTACGCGACTCCGATTCTATACCCTCCAGTCCCTGTACCTGGAGGAGGTTTCGCCGGAGGATACTCACCACGGTGTTCTCAAGCTCACGCGCACTCACATCCGATCGCGAAACTCCAACAGTTATCTCGGGTATGTCGATATCGGGCATCAGTGAGACCGGAAGCCTTCCGGAGGCAACTATTCCGAGCATGATCAATGCGAGGAAAGTCATAATTACGGCTACCGGCCTTGTTATGAGGAACTTCACCATACTAATGTCTATTTACTTTTGTTTTTTATCTGTTTAACCACGGAGTTAAATGGAGTTTTTCAAGGAGTTAAACGGCAGTTACTCCGTGTATTACTCCGTGTTACTCTGTGTTTCTTAGTGGTTAATATTTCTTTCATCTTTTCTTTGCCCCCTTCCCCCTAAAGGGGGTATAAGTGCATTGTTTATCATGACCTGCTCTGGCTATCCGGTCGATTTTCTGAGCATAATCGGTTGAAACACAATCAACCCTATCATACTGAATAACAAACCCCCGATGGTCCCTGCTGCCAGGGCAAACCAGAACCTTTCACTTTTGCCGGTGATCAGGAAGGGGATGAGCCCTATTATCGTGGCAATAATGGTGAGGTAGATCGGTATTATCTTGCTGTTGAATGCCTTGATATAAGCTGCCCTGTCGGAGAGTGAAGGTCTTCGCCTTCGCAGGCTGTTATAGTCATTGAGTATATATAATGTAGCATTTACAACTATACCGCACAGCAGCACAAGCGATGCAAAGACTCCTTCATCGGGCGTGATATTAAAGACCTGGAATGTGATAAATACTCCTATAAATGAGAATGGTATAAGGCTGATAACAGTCAGCGGCTGTCTGAATGATTCGAGAAGAATTGCGCAAATGAAATATATTATTGCGATCACCAGGAAGATCAGCCAGTAGTTTGCCTTGCGCTGGTTCCATGAATAGCTGTACAGTGCGCTCTGGGCAGTGTAGCCGAGAGGAAGCATAGCGCTCGTTTCATCAATATTTCTGTCGAGAATAAGGCGCCCCAGCTCATAGTTACCTATGAAGTCGTACCCCACTGTAATTACATACTGCTGATCTTCGCGGCTGATTGTATTGTCGCTTACCTCGCGTATAACCGATGAAAAATCCTTCAGTTTGATCTGCTGTTCGGAATGGGTGCCGATAGGTGCATTGAGGACACTCCAGTAATCGAAAGCATCGGATTGCAGCGATTGTACTGAGAGCGGAGCTGCAAAACCGTTAACGTAAACGGTCCGAGCAAGGGATGTTCCCCGTGAATATCTTTCTGCTTCATTATAGGCAAGCGCAACATCCGAATTGCTTTCTGCCAGGTAATATTTATCCATCTCCAGCCTGTTCCTGTAGGCTTTTCTCCGGCTTGACATTATAATATTACCTCCCGAATTTCCGGCGCCAAGCAGGTAAACATCTTTTATACGGCCCTTTCCGCTGGCGATAAGTCTTTCCCTCAGCTCTTCAGCGTAAGCATAAAGCTCGTCATAGTTATACCCTTTCATAAGGACCTGGTACGAGGTCCTTATATAATCGCTGTACACCTGGTTACTGAAAGCCTGGCCCACACCGTAAACCGATGCATGATAGCTTCCTATGCCGTTCATATAATCTTCGATCCTTATCTTCAGGATGAAGGGAAATATAGTGAAATCATGTTCCGGTTTGAAGGTGATATTTACCGTAGCATCTTCAGGACTGTATATGCTTGTCGTGAACATATCGATCTCGTCATAGGCAGACAACATGTTTTCGAGCCCCAGGCATGTAGTGTTGAGATCCTCTATTGTGAGGCCCTCCTCACTCAGCCCTATATTGACTGTAAGCCTGGTTCTCTGGACCTCATCGGAGCTTCCGTAATAATAGAACCTGCTGCCTTTTACCTTGTCGCTGAAAAGCCTGAATGTCCCTCCGAGAACCTTGTTTATAACTGGTTTTACTTTCTGCACGTACTTTTTGTTGCCAAGGGTCAGGTTATATATTCTTTCAAATCGTGTAAGATCTTCATCGTTGAAGGTTGTGCTTCTCTCTTTCGGAAGGGAATCGGGCAGGTAGAAGACCGGAAGACCGAATACCAGGACAGCCACCACTATGAAAGCTGCCCTGAAGCGGATAATGAAGTCAATGCTCTTGCGGTACCAGGCAGAAAAACGCGCCACTCTTCTTTTCCTGCTTATGATAAGGGCATTGAATTTCGGTGTAAGCTTTATCTTTTCAAGCAGGGCAGGGATGAACACGAGTGCAACGGCAAGGGAGACCAGCAGGTTGATGATCACAACTGCGGCAAAATCGGCAAGAGTGACCTTTGAAGCTTCATCAAGAAAGAAGATCACTATGAGTGCCCCTACGGTTGTCAGCGTGGCAGCCAGCAACGAGATGCCCACCTTCCTGTTATGATGGTACCTTATATGGTCCGTCATTACTATGGTATTGTTTATTATGATGCCGAACGAGACCGTTATGCCGGCAAGTGAATAGAGGTGCATCTCAAGCTTAAAGGCATAATAGAATATAAAGGCAATGAAGATATTGGCTATAAGGCTTATTGTTATTATCAGGAGGTACCTGAACTCCCGGCTTATAATCAGTACGAACATCAGCAGCAGTATTACGGAGAGAACAGCCCTGAAAATATTCTTCGAAATTTCCTCCTTGATGAACACGGTATTATCAAGTGAAGTGCCTATGCTGTAACCCGGCGGTAGTTCTTTCTTAATCTTTTCAATTTCTCTCTTCACAGCCTCGGCAACCTTAATATTATTTACATTACGTCCGGCGTTTACATTAAGGTTAACGGTATTCAGACCATTTATCCTGAAATAGCTCCGTGGACGCTGGTCCTTCAGCCTGACCTGTGCAACATCGGTAAGATGGATTATTCTGCCGGAGGCCCTGGCAACAGGGATATCGTCCCATCTGAACTTCCCGTTATTGTTCCCTGTAAGGGTGAGATAGGTCCTTTTAGTCAGTCCTCCTGCCATGGTCTCTGTGGCGCCGCCTATTTCTCTCTCATTGAGATAATCTCTTATTGAACTTACTATAGATGAAGAGCTTACGCCAATAGCCGAGATCTTCTCCTGGTCGTATGTTATCTCCCATTCCTGTGGAGTGCCTCCGTAGATATCGACACTGTAAACACCCTCCACGACTGCTATTCCGGGTTTTATGACCTCTTCGGCAATAGCATATATATATGATGTGCTGGCGTTCCCGTTGATCCTGAAGCTTAGTATGGTGGATCCTGCCGTGTTGGAGGGCATGTTCATGCTGATAACGGGGTAGGAGACCCTCGCGGGGAGATTTTTTCGTGATTCCCTCAGGAGTGATGCCACTTCGAACCGCTTGGTCCTGAGGTCAACATTCTTATCAAACTCAACAGTAATACGTCCGGCTTCATTATTAGTTGATGATGAGATTTTTTTCACCCCTGTTACTGTTGACAGCACTCCTTCGAGGACCGTTGTCACCTCCTGTTCAACAACACGCACAGGAGCCTCGGGCCAGGTCCAGCTAATCGTGAGCGATGGCAGGTACCTGGTGGGATTAAGCTGCAGGGAGAGCAGGGGGATCATTGCCGCTCCAACAATTATCAGCATCACAAATAGTATGTTGACTGTGAAGGTTGACAGGAAGGAACTATATCTGGGCTCGCCGTTCATTCCTCCCTCACAACGGTTTCGTGGGCAAGGTTGACATTGCCGCTTATTATCACAAGGTCACCGGGTTCGAGACCCTCTTTTATCGAAAGGCTGGTGCTGTTCTCGAACTCCACCGTAACATATTTCCAGATTGCAAGGGAGTCCTGGCGGACGAAGATCACATCCCTGCCCTGGCGGATGACAAGGGCCTCTTTTGGGACTACCAGGCTGTTTGGTACGGGTTTCCTTATAGCTACCTTAACATTCATGCCGTCAATCAGGCGGCCGTTATTCCTGAACCCGGCCTTCACCTTCACCATACCGTTGGCATCTACCTGGGGGTTGATCTGGGTGATATTGCCTGTAATAAGTGTACTGTCGTTTGTGAAGGGGATTATACTAACAGGCATACCTTTTATTAAGAAACTGTATTCCGATTCGATGACCGGGAACTCAACTTCCATTATTTCGTCATTGATTATTGTGCAAAGGCTTTGATAGTTCTGGCTCGGGTTCCACTGCTTTGCCTCGAGGTTGGCTACTGTTCCCGGGATAGGGGCGTAGATACGGGTATTATTATAATTATATTCAGCAACTCCGAGAGAAATTATTGCATCATTCAGCCCGCTGCGGATACGCGAATATTTGATCTCCAGTGCTGATAATGTTGTAGTATCGTATGTAAGATAGTAATTCAGAAGATCTTTCCTGAAGTTTATTTCTGCATTTTCAAGATCCTCCCTGGCTCGTGAAAGCTGGGTTTTATATTCAAAGTCTTCTATAACGGCGAGCAGGTCACCTGTATTTACTTTCTGACCGTTTTGGATATTTATTTCTTTTATTATTCCGCTCACCGTGAACGGGACCACGGCCTTTTTTGATGACCAGGCTTTCCCGTTGCTTATCAGCTCATGGTAAAAAGTGGACGGTTCCAGCTTCACTGTCTTAACAAGCACTGCCTCCGGTCGTGATGACCTGCGGGCCATCTCCTCGAGATTTTCTGATGTCTTTTGTTTACAGGAAAACATTAAGGCTATGGTCAGCGGCAGGATGATTCTTATATTGATTTTCATCTTTACAGGGACTTATAAAGAGTATTATATTAATGACTTATAAATATATGTTTTTATTCTAATATAAGCCACTTTTACGACTAAAACTTTCGTTGATATTTTCCCCCGGGATCAGGTTCTATGAAACCTTTTATTGTGCTTATTTAAACCTACCGAGCAATATAAATGGATTGTCAAAAGAAGTTGTTGGTTTCGTAATTGAATCTGGTTTTCTGGCTGTTAACTGATCTATATATTTCTTATAGGTTTGATTCTTAAATAAAAATTCAAAATCGGAAGCGTTGATAGTAACTGCAAATTGTCCGTTTTCTTGCAAGCTCAAATCTGTATAGTTTATATCTACTCTTTTGTCAATAAAATACAACCGTTGAACTGAAGATATTTTACCATCATGCTTATCTATTAACAGATAATTGCTTTTTTTAAGTCTTTCAGAGTTACCTTTAGTCTCACGAACTCTTTCTGAAAGCATTATGTCATTTTTTGAGAAATATACCAAATTGACCATCCGAAATTCTGTTGATGATAATCGACTATCAAATATATTTTGCCAAATAAGAAGAGGTTTTTTTTCACCCCGGAATAGGGATATAGAGTCACATTCAGGACTTATAATCAGGATATTGTTATTTGCTATTAAAAATGAGTATTTTAAATAGTGAAATGGCCATTCATTTTCTGTATAGGTACCAAGGGGATACTTATATAACAGATTTCCCTTTAAATCCTGTTTGACTAAACTAAATTCACTAGAAAATATATGTGGAGGATTAAAAATTATAGCTTTCTGATTAATAATTAAAAGTGTACTGTCAGTATCTGGAATGAACGATGCAATTATTTCTTCATCTGTTTTTGGAATTTTTCTCAGAGTGCCATTAGTTATATTTAAACAGTATATGAACTTATGGCTTTTCTGAGGATCTTTTATAAATAACATCCCATTTCTTATGACATTTGAGAATGTTGGCATAATAAATTCATCAGGTCCTCTTCCAATTTGAAATGCCTTCTTGAGATACTCGCCATTTCGTCTAAAAATATAGAAATCCTTTTGAGTGCCAACTACCAAATATTCTTTCCATGCATATAAAGAATATAAATTCCCTAGTAGAATACTATCAGCCGTTTCAAGCTTAACAATTTCGAAATTATCCGAAATGGTTCCCAATTCAATTTCAATCGAGTCAGCAATTATCCTACTGATTTTGGCTGCACCAAAATCAAAATCTTCATTTGCTTTTATTATAATTTCCACTTTGGTTTTACTTTTACAAGAAGATACACAACACAATACAAGTAATATTATGCTGATGGTCCTCAGTGTTTTGTTTATCATCTTGAAAGAGTTTATATTATTGACATTATTTACAAATCGTACTTGACAGAAGACCACATATTAACTCATAATTTTAAGTACTGGTTAACACACCTGGTTGAAAAGGGAGAGTGTAGATTGGTTCTACACACTCCGATTCCTTACCATTGTTACGTCAACTAATAATCGACATGACACTAATAGCCACCACAATAAGTGGTTGTGGAGCAACTATCACAACACCAATTACATTCATAACCATCCATCATATACCAGTTCAAGATATCCATTACTTCGCTATAAGAATAACCACAATCCGAATACTCATATCCTTGCTCATGCCAGCAATGAAAACCACAAGTACCACTACCTCCTCTAAGAGATAATAATTCTTCACTTTTCAGTATTTTACCTGGATTTATTACTAATTTATTTAGGTCCTTCATGATTCACTTATATTAAGTTAACAATTTATTCCAATTTCCTGATATATCATTTCACAGGCCGCAAAATAAGTCGCGGGAAATTATTATCTTCGCATGGGTACACTCCCTTTCTGTTTTGGAGAGGCGCAGGGCAAAGGGTTTATTCTGAAAATGGTCTTGCCCCCGGCCCATAGCTCCCAGCTCCCTGCTTATTTAGCCTACCTTTCTCTTTCAATGGTTTTATTTGCAGTTAATTTATTTCCTGGCTCACATACGCTATTATTTTGAAAACATTGCCTTTAATGGCCTTATAAATCTGTAAATCAACCTGCTGTCTTCGGTAATAATATCAGCTGTTCCGCTCATCTCATGAATGAACTTTATCTTCTCCCTGTAGGTAGATGTCATTCCTTCAGTCAGTTCTATTTCTGCAATGAATCCCTGATCTCCTGGAACCTGTGATAATGAATATATGCGTCCTTTCAACACGCCATACTGCATATAAGGAAATCCCGATAGTTTAATGTTTACGGCCTGTCCAGCATCAATCCTCCCGAATCCGTCCACGGGTATTAATGCCCTGGCTACAATTGATTCCGGATTACCGGGGATTACCGTGGCAATTGTTTCCCCGGCCTTTACAACCTGGTTCTCATTCCTGATCCGGGTCAGTGTAACCTTTCCGGCCACAGGACTTTTAATTACATATCGATCCTCCCACTGTAATATCGAAGAGCGCAATACCTGAACTGATTCTCCCAGGGTAAATACATATTGTTTAAGTTCTTTTTCGTACTGAACCTGCAGATCAAGACTATTTTCCCTAAGTCTCAGCATATCAGCCTCAATATTTTTTAAGGATGCCCTGAAAACGCTGAAAGAATAGAGTTTCTGTATGTATGCCTGTCTCGATCTTTCATATTCAGTGGGTGTTATTGAGTAGTTATCCTTGTGAAATAATATCGAATCCCTCTCAAAGCTGCTTCTGGCAAGTGCAAGATCTTCTGTAAGAAATTCCCTCTGCCTAAAAAGTTCAAGATTGTATTCATCTTTCTTCTCAATCTGTTTTTCCAGAAGGTTCAATTTAGAAGGGATATATGCCTGCCGGAGATAATCTTTCATCAGTTTCCACTCTTTCTGAAACCCGGTGTAGTTAACCTGGATCTCTCCCAGGGAAAGGTCGGGAGGCGGTTGATGTGTTTTAACAAATTCAATCCAGTCCGTATTTTCATCGATATCTGAAAGAAACAGGGTTAGAGTTTTAATATCACCGTAATCGGAAGTATTACCGATAATTGCAATAACCTCATCCTTTTTTACGGTTTTACCCTCACCTACATACAGTCTTTCTATTTCTCCCCCTGACTTTGCAACAAGGATAACCGGAGGATTTTGAGTTGTTATTACTACCGGGACAGTTACAATTTCAGGATTCCTGATAAAGTAACTTCCAACTATCAGGATAAGAATAATGAAAAAAAAGACAAACAATCCCCACTTGAGGAAACTCCCAGGGATTCCGGACATTACCTCCTGCATCTCGGGGCTGCGGATCTCGTGTTTGTTAAGTTCGGCCATATTTACCCCCTAAATCCCCCATATGGGGGACTTTTAAATATAATT
>CAYQBZ010000003.1:0-25493 GCA_964415855.1 uncultured Rikenellaceae bacterium | reverse complement strand
TATCGGAGGTCTGATATTAATCGGGATCGGATTAAAGATCTTCCTTGAAAATATTCTCGGGTAATAATTTAAGAGGATCTTTATGATATCACATGGAGATCATACTTCTCACCCTCCTGTCAAAAACAGCCATCTCAGTGTATCCTGTGATCCTGAGCAGTTCGTAGGCCTCATCAAAATGCTGTCCGACCCGTGCGGGCATATGAGCATCTGAGTTTACACAGACAGGTACATCCTCTTCCCTGAAAATGTGAAGAAATACGGGATCGGGATAAAAATCTGCTAATGGCCGGTTCTTCCCGTTTGTGTTTAATTCAAAAGCAACATCATGTCTTTTCATCGTCCTTGCGAGCATCCTGTAAAGTGGTTCCGGATCAAAAGATGGTCTGAATCCATAGATCCTGATAAGGTCGCAGTGACCTATAATATTGAAAAGACCGGATTCTGCTGCTCTTGCAACAGAATTGAAATAGGTTTCGAATAATCCGTCGAAGCTTTTTCCCTCATAGAATTCCGGTCCTGCATCCACAGTTTTTTCACCAAGATAATGGACCGATCCAATTACATAATCAAGAGGAAGAGGAGAAAGATAGGACCGGATTTCATCTTCTTTACCTTCAAAATAGTCGACCTCGAGGCCTGTCTTAATCTTGATCTTCGCCGCAACATTCCTGAGTGTTTCTATGTTATGGATATATGTGGTAACATTCTCAGGATTCATATTCCAGTCCTGAGGGTCTTTGAAAAGGGTAAGATGATCTGAAAACCCTATTTCGCTCAAACCTGCAGCAATAGCCTGCGGTAAATAATCTTCCGGATCTGATCTTCCGTCGCTGAATCTGGAATGTATGTGATAATCGGTTCTGTGGATCATATCCTTTAAATGAGAAGGAATGAGGTATCAGGAGGTCAAATTAGGGCTAATTTTGGGAATAAAACAAATTGAAATTTGAGATTTTGATATGGAAAATGGTAAATTTGTGAAAAACCGGAAAACGTGAATCAGAAAAAAAAGGTATGCATCTGTGCAAGTTGTGATTTTCGCGATGTTGTTTTTGCCTATCTTGACGAGAACTTTGTCGAGGAAATATGTGACCACAAAGTGGAACAATTTTTTCGTAAAGGTGAGATCATAAATCATGAGGGAGAAAAAATAAGTACATTCAAATATTTGCAGAGTGGCCTTGTTAAGCTCTTTCGAAGAACAACAGGAGGGGACGAGCAGGTAATCACTATTACCAGGCCTTTTGAGTTTGTAAGTAATATGAGCATATTTTCGGAAGACCGTTACCAGTACTCTGTAGCTGCGCTTGAAGATTCCATTGTATGCACAATACAGCTGGATTTCATAAAGAAAATGTTTCTTGAGAATGGGGCTTTTGCAATGGGTCTTCTGACAAAAATTTCTGCGATCAATGATAAGATTATCACGCAAACCCTCGATATACGACAGAAGAACCTTGTTGGAAGGGTAGCTTATGTTTTGTTGTATTTCACCAGAGAGATATATAATTCAAGGGTCTTTGACCTTCCGGTCTCCAGGAAAGAAATTGCCGATTATATTGGAATGAGTACCGCAAATGTCATAAGGACATTATCTGATTTTAAAAAGGAAGGCATAATCAGGGTTTTTGGCAAGACCATTGAAGTAGTGGAAATTAACAAGCTGGAAGTTATCTCCAAGCGTGGATGATTATTTGCCTTGTTATCATTGTTTAATTATTCCCTTTTAATCTATACATATTTCTCATGAAAAGAATACTTCTTATAACATCAGTCCTGATGATTTACGGGTTGGCATATGGCCAGTCCGGGCAGTCATCTCTGACAAGAACAGATCAAAAAGACAGGAATTATATCCTCTCCGGGACCAGGCATGGCGTCAGCTTCTTTCCAAAGGTTGAACTGAAGTCTGTCCAGTATGTCGCCGGAGATACGCTTGCTTTTAACAGATATCATACGGTGGATGTTATATATACATGGTTAGAACGGTGGCATAAGGAATATCCCGGGCTGGTTGATCTTTATGAGGTAGGAAAGAGCTTTGAGGGACGTCCGATCATGCAGGTGACAATAACAAATATCAAGACAGGCAAAGATACTGACAAACCGGCTGCATTTTTTGAGGGTGGACGTCATAGCGGAGAGGTGACAGGTGCCGAATCGGCATTCTGGCTCATTAAATACCTGCTGGATAACTATGGCAGCGATCCTGATGTGACTCATCTTCTGGATACTAAAACTATATATGTAAGACCGGTCAATAATCCCGACGGCCATAACCTTTACCTGAATACTGCTCAGAGTAACAGGAGCACTGTAAGGCCCGATGACAATGATGGTGATGGTTTGCTCGATGAGGATGCGCCTGATGATATTGATGGAGACGGGATCATTCTGACAATGAGATGGAAAGACGAGAAAAGAGGGACTATGATACCTGATCCAAAAGATCCTACAGGACGGATCATGAAACGTGCAGAGGCAGGGCAAGGAATATACATGACTTCATCAGAAGGCATTGACAATGATGGAGATGGTCGGATTAACGAAGATGGTATAGGGGGCCTCGACCTTCATCGGAACTATCCTGAAAACTGGAGACCTGAGGAAGAAGAGACCGGAAGGGGCTATACACAGGGAGGAGCTGGTGAATTCCCCCTAAGCGAAACGGAAACTCGTGCAGTTGTACTATTTCTTCTTTCTCATCCCAATATCTATGTGGTAAATTCAATGGATACCAGTGTGCCGATGCATCTGCGGCCTCCGTCAACCTCAGGTTCCGGGGAAAGAATGTATCCTCAGGACCTTGAATGGTACAAACTTTTTGATGAGATAGGGAAAAAGATCACAGGTTATGAAAGAGCCGGAGATGTATATAACGATTATGGTAACGGATCTCCCCTGTTCGGTCACGGACCTGATTTCGGGTACTGGTATTTCGGGGCAGTATGGTATGGAGATGAGATATGGAACGGTGCAAGGAACAAAGATTATGACGGAGATGGTGTTATAGACCAGACAGACATGTTAAAATGGGATGATGAGGAAAATGACGGTCTGGGTTTTATTGAATGGAAACCGGCAAAGCATCCGGTATACGGAGATATAGAGATTGGTGGATTCGATCCTAAATTCTTTTCTCAGAACCCTCCCGTAAAGCATATGGAACCATGGGTGAGGAAAGAAGCAATGTTTAACTTCGAAATGGCTAAATATCTTCCTGAGCTTGTATGGGAAAATATAGAGGTGAAAAAGATAAAATCATATAAAACAGATTCTGCAGATTATCAGATAAAAATAGGCTTCAGAAATACCGGAAAATTACCAACAGCACTTAAGCAGGCTCACCTGGTAAAGATAGTCAGAGATGACAGGGTCGTTATTGAATTTGACACCACAGGAATTGGTTCAGACAAGCCAGGATACAAATTGATTGAGGAAGAAAAATCTTCAGGAGCAAGAGGAGGAAGGAGCAGTTATAATTCTGCAAGACAAGTACCACAAAGTGTTTTTTCCAGGAATGTACCTGATACACGGGGAGGTGACCTGACTACAACACTTTTCAAAGTCAGGCTTTATAACAGAACAGAGTTAAATGGAAAGGCAAGTGTCTTTTCGACAAGAGGTGGAGTTTTAAGAGACAGGGAGTTTGTTATCAGATAGTAAAGGGACCTTGTTTTGCGAATTAATTTCATCATTGTCTCAGATTATATCTCTTAATGCATTTTCCAGGTCGTTAAAAATAAACCTGTAGCCAGCATACCTTATCTTGTCGGACGAGATCCGGCTCCCTTTAAGAATAACGTCTGACCTCTCGCCCAGTGCTGCTCTTATCATAAAAGACGGTACTGGTACCGGTAATACCGGCCGTTTCATCACTTTTCCCAGTGTCCTGATAAAATCCCCGTGGGTCACATGGTATGGAGAGACCGCATTATAGGCTCCCGACATTTCTTCATCACGGATCGATTTAAGATAAATATTGCAAATATCAGCAATATGGATCCAGGGCATATACTGCCTCCCGCTTCCTGTTTGGACGAGAAAACCAAAGCTGGCAGGTTGCATTAGCTTCGAAAGGGCGCTGTCACTTTTTTCAAGTACTACTCCGGACCTTATTTTTACAGTACGTATTCCGAGATTCGAAAATAAATCCGCAGCCTCTTCCCAAAGCCTGCATGTGGTACCCAGAAAATCTTCAGATGCAAGATCTTCCTCAGTAAATATACTATCGGTGGTAATTGAACCATAATAGCCTATTGCTGAAGCAGATATAAAAGCCTTTGGTTTTATGTTATTGTCCCGGACCGATTTATAAAGTAATTTTGCCGAAGCTACCCGGCTATCAGTGATCTCCTTTTTCCTGGTCTTTGTCCACCTTTTACTGCCAATGCCGGCACCTGCCAGGTGAATAATATAATCGACGCCATCGAATACCAAAGGATCAATGATCTCTCTCTCAGGATCCCATCTGAAAACCCTTACCCTGCCAAACTGATTTGTCTTTCCCGAAAGATGTGAAACATTATATCCTTCTGATAGCAACAGCGATGTAAGATACTTTCCTACAAGACCGCTGCCACCTGTGATAAGAACAGACAATCCCTCGTTATTTTTATTGTCAGGATTATTATCCGGCATAGGAACTTCTTTGAATTAGACAATAATGATGTAATTTCCGAAGCTTTAAATTTACAAATATTTGGTATCAATAAAAATTTACATGAACAGCACTTAAAAGAGGGTGTCTTAAAAGCCAATCTCTCTTTATTTTACCCCTAAATCCCCCGAGGGAGACTTTTTGATTATCAGACATTTATAGAACTCCCTTGGGAGCAGGGAGTAAATTATCAAGGCTTTTGAGACACCCTCTCTTCCATTCAGCAGCATCGACAGGAAAGACAGTAGCCTTTCGAATTGTTTTTAACATGGCACTTTAAAAAATACCTGTATCTGTTAAAATATTGAAAAGATATTGTCATATTTGTGACCTTCAAAAATATTTGGGATACGAATATTATAAATAATTAAAAATCAATGGTATAATCTGTAATGAAAAGAGAAATTATGAAAGATGCAGTGGCTATATTATGTGCCGGAGGTCCGGCACCCGGAATTAATACAGTAATCAGTTCAGTCACCAAAATATTTTTACAGAATGGATATACGGTACTTGGGATCAATGGTGGCTATAAATCACTCTTTGCCGCAGAACCTACTTATGATTATCTCGATTTTGAGTTTGCTGACCAGATATACAGCCGTGGCGGCTCTGCGTTGAAGATGAGCAGGCACAAACCCAAGGATGATGAATTCAAAGTGGATTTCTTTAAAAAGAATAACGTCAAGCTTCTGGTTACCATCGGAGGTGATGATACTGCTTCCTCCGCAAACCGTCTGACAAAATATCTTATGGAACAGAAGATGAATGTCAAGAACATCCATGTTCCCAAAACGATCGATAATGACCTGCCTCTTCCTGAAGGAACCCCAACATTCGGCTACCATTCGGCGAAGGAGGAGGGTGTAAGACTGGCAACGACTATTTATGAAGATGCTCGTACCAGCGGAAACTGGTTTGTGGTATCCGCGATGGGACGTGAAGCCGGGCACCTGGCATTTGGAATTGGCACTGCCTGTCATTACCCAATGATAATCATCCCGGAGATCTTTAACAGGACCAAGATCACCTTTGACAAAATAACCAGGCTTGTTATCTCCTCTATGGTGAAAAGAAGACTTCTGGGAATTGACTATGGTGTTGCCATTATCTCTGAGGGAGTATTCCATTTCATGAGTGAAAAAGAGATAATCGATACAGGAATAAATTTTACCTATGATGATCACGGGCACCCTGAACTGGGTAATGTAAGTAAGTCACATATCTTTAATATGCTGACGCAGCAGGCTCTTAAGGGACTTAGGATAACCGTAAAGTCACGACCCAATGAAATGGGATATGAATTGCGGTGCTGCCGGCCCGTTGCTTACGATCTGAATTATGCTACCCGCCTCGGACTGGGCGTATACAAATTATTCAAAGACGGATTAACAGGCTGCATGGTCACTGTCGACAGGAAAGGTGACATTATACCCTTATTCCTGAAGGATGTTGAAGATGAATCCGGAAAGGTGAAACCAAGACTGGTTAATGTTGAAACAGAAAAGGTGCAGCTGATCTACAGGAACAACCTGCATTACATTACCAAGGCCGATTACCGGAGCGCCAGAAAATACGTTGAGAAGCCTGAAGAATATGATTTCTTTAAGATACTTGAGTGGGACGAAAGTGAATCATACTGATCTTCCATTTGCTATCCTTTCAAAAGCGTGTCTCAAAAGCCAATTTCTCATCTCACGGAAAGATATATTCATTGCTTTTTTCGCAGTTTTGGTTTAATTTTATGGGCTCATTAATATTATTATCAAAAAATAATTATCATGGCAACTCAGAAAACAAAAAAGGGAATAATTGCTATTCTTACGGGAGGGGGAGATGTACCCGGACTTAATCCGGCAATTCGTGCGGTAACCATACGCGCTAACAGGGAAGGATATAGGGTGATCGGACTTCGCCGGGGATGGGCCGGTATTACAGAATTAATAAGGGATACCAAAGCAGATAACAGTAATAATTTTCAGATACTTACTGACGATATAGTTAATAAGGCAGGACGAACCGGCGGTACTTTCCTGCATACTTCCAGGACCAGACCCAGCCATATGACAAAGGATAATATTCCGGAACACCTGCGGTCTGCATACGATGCGGAGATAAATGATCTGACACCTGAAATTATAAAGAATCTGGAATGGCTGGGTGTTGACTATCTTATTCCTATTGGCGGAGATGATACTCTCAGCTATGGTGTCCATCTTTATAAAAAAGGAGTTAATGTGGTTGCTATCCCCAAGACGATGGATAACGATGTTCCCGGAACCGATTATTGCATTGGATTCAGCACCTGTGTTACACGTACCATACAGATGACAAACAGCCTCAGGACATCGGCCGGATCGCACGAAAGACTACTGGTGCTTGAGGTATTCGGAAGATACGCGGGATTTACGGCAATGCTGCCAACAATGGCAGGTGCGGCGAACAGGTGTGTCATCCCCGAATATGAATTCGATATAAACCTTCTGACCAGGCTGCTTGTGGAAGACAGGAATCATAATCCCAGTAAATATTCGGTTGTGCTGGTTTCCGAAGGTGCAATGTTCAAGGGAGGGGAAATGATATTCGCAGACCATGAAAAGGATGCCTACGGGCATGCGAAGCTTGGGGGAATAGGTGACCTGGTATCTGCCAAACTTAAAGATCTCTCGGGTAAATTTAATAAGGGAAAAACTATTAACGTAATCAACCAGAAACTCGGTTATATGGTACGAGGAGGGGATCCTGATTTTCTCGATTCAATAGTACCGATGGCTTATGGGAACCTTGCACTTGACCTGGTCCTTAAAAATGTACATGGGAGGATCGTTGTTCTCAAGAACGGAAGATATGACAATCTGCCTATTGATGTCGTGACCTCTTCAAAAAAGATTGTTAAGGTTTCGGATTATTATAATGTTGAAAGACTCAGGCCATATTATCACAGTTTTGAAATGAAGCCATTCCTTCTTATGGCATCTGATAATTAAAATGAGATTACTGATTATCATCTGTGATTTATTATTACGGTAAATACGGCCAGTTTAACCGTCTCTGCCATTTTTCTTTACATTTGTCCCAAATATTTTGCATTTGGAAACAGGCGTCGTATTAAAATCTACCGGCAGTAATTATAAAGTACTCAGTGACAGGGGATTTATATATAACTGTACAATCAGGGGTAAACTGAGGATCAGGGCATTGAGGACAACCAATCCGATAGCTGTAGGTGACAGGGTATTTTTCGGGATTGATATTAAAACCGGAACAGGCGCTATTACTGAAGTTCTTGATCGTAAAAATTATATTCTTAGAAAATCTTCCAACCTCTCAAGACAATCGCAGATAATTGCAGCCAATATTGACCAGGCTTTTCTTATGGTAACGGTTATATTGCCTGAGACGCCCATAGAGTTTATTGACAGGTTCCTTATAACCGCAGAAGCTTACAGGGTGCCTGCAAGGATAATTATAAACAAGATTGATCTCTATGGCAGGGAGGAAATGGATAAATTGGAATATCTCGAGTCAGTCTATAATAAAATCGGATATGAGTCAATCCGATTATCACTGACAGAAAAAACCAACCTGGATAAGCTGCGGCTAATAATGGCAAATAAGATAACCCTGATATCAGGCAATTCTGGTGTCGGGAAATCAACCCTGCTGAATATATTCAATCCCGCCCTTAAACTCAAAACCTCGGCAATATCTGATTATCACCGGCAGGGCAAACATGTTACAACATTTCCTGAAATGCATGAAATGCCATTTGGGGGTAAGGTTATTGATACTCCCGGAATTAGGGGATTTGGCGTTGTGGATATGGAGAGAAATGAGATTTACCATTTTTTCCCGGAGATCTTCAGGACAGCCAGGGACTGCAGGTTCAATAATTGTCTTCATCTCGATGAACCGGGATGTGCAGTAAGGGCAGCAGTGGAAAGATCTGAAATAGACATTCTCAGGTACAGAAGTTATCTTAATATAATGGAGGGCGATAACCGTAAATACAGATGATATTGAAAAATAGCATTTTATAGATTATCTTTATATCCCCTTGTAAAAAAACAGAAATATAAAATGAGAAGGATCCTCATACTTGTATATTCAGCTTTCCTGATTATAATGGCAGCTAATTATTTCTATTATAAAAGCCTTTACAATAAGCAGATAAACTATATAGTGGAATTACTCGACAGGCAGGTTCAGATAGTTGGACTGTCCGTTGATAATACTAATAACGGATTTTTAAGTGACCTTAACCAGATAAGCTTTTCAGGTGATCTGGACCGGTTTTTCACGGATCCGGAAATACAGTTCAGGGCCAAGGAAAGCATGAAGCTGTTCTTTTCAAAATACCAGGAATTTGTAACAGGAATAAAACTATCTGATAATAGCAGGAATGAATTCACCTTGAAAAAGGATTATGATTCCGGTGACTGGCTCGAACAGCCGTTTGTCCTACATGAACAGGCAAAGATATATCAGATGGAACAGCTTGTATATGAAAACAGGAAGTTTAATTATTACCTGCCTGTTTTTAAAACAAGCGATAATGAGATAATTGGGAACATCGTGGTCACCGTTGATTACCAGAGATATTTTTCTGAGATCTTTGAAAAATTCAATCTGCAGGATTATCAGTGGCAATGGGTTGTAAGTGATTCCGGTGAAATAGTATATGACAATTATGAAGGGGTGATCGAGTATGGTCAGCTTGATAAGATCACAGAGAGTCTTGCAGGCGGATCAATAGGTAATATTATTAATAATGCCGTTATCAATGGAAAAAGAAGTGCAATATTATCCTCATTCTATTCCACACAGCTTCTTCAGAGAGATCTTGGACTGGTATTTTCAGCTCCTACAGTGTTTTTTCAGAAGTATATCATACGAAATTCGTTGTTCATAGTATTGGGAACCTTGTTTCTGATACAGGTGATAATCTATATTTTCTGGCGATATAATAAGTCCCGGAAAGCAGAAATGGATCGCTTGTATTCTTCTGAAAAAATGCTTCTGAAAATTATTGAAGAGATGCCGGTAGGTGTGATAGTGCATAATAAGAGCAGGGAAATTATAAAAGCCAATAAGGTTGCTGCATCATATTATTCTTTTAACAGTGAATCTGATATGAAGGGAAAGATATTCCCTGAAACATCCATTCCCGATGACAGTGATTATTTCTCGAAATACCTTGGCAATTCATTTAATCCGGACAGATTTGTAATAATTAAGAAAGAGATAGGTGAGACTATCCTTTTCAGAAACAGCATTCCTGTGAACTTCCTTGGAGAAGAAGATGCCTGCATGGAAATATTGATAGATGTTACATTACTGGAATCGGCACGTAAGCAGGAAGCCAAAGCCAATGTAGCCAAATCGGAGTTCCTGGCTAGGATGAGCTATGAGATAAGGACCCCCCTGAATGGTATCATAGGAATGACGGAAGTTCTTGATAAATATGATCTTCCTGTTGAAGTAAAAGAAATTGTAGGACTTCTCAACAGGTCAACGGAAGTATTGCTGAATATTATTAATGACATACTTGATTTTTCAAAGATAGAATCAGGGAAGATGATTCTTGACGAGATACCTTTCAATATCAGAGAGGAAATTTTGTATTGTACTGATCTTGCAAAGACACATATCTCAACCGGTGAAATCGAACTAATATCAAAAATCGACGATAAGATACCGCAGAGTGTTATCGGTGATCCTTTCAGGTTGAGGCAGGTACTGACAAACCTGATCAACCATTCTGTAAGTAACACTGCAAAGGGGGAGATACGCTTGGAGTGTATGCTGAAAAGCGAAAAGAACGGGATCATTACAATGGGATTTGAACTACGGGATACCGGTTTAAGCTTTGACAGCGCCACTCTTAAAAAGATCTTCGGTGATTTTGTTAATATAGAATCAAAAGTAGCCAGGAACCATGATGAGTCTGGTTTCAGTACGATTCTTGCTAAACAGTTGATAGAATTAATGGGAGGTAAGTTATCTGCAGTTAGCCCTTCAGGTCTTTTAGATGATAAGGGGACAAAAGTAACCTTCACTTTGATCCTGTATTCAAATGAAAGACCGGTTAAGGATCTCTCTGTCGAAAGAATTACATCCTTTGATAAGATAAAATCACTGGTCATCACCGGAAATCAGAACCGGGATGAAGACACTCTGGGGCCCCTGCATAAAATGGGGCTCGCTGTGAACGTAACAACCTATATGAAGTCAACTGTTAACCAGATTCGGACTAACTTGAATTTTCCGGAAGAAAAGTATGACCTGATAATTATCTTTGATGATAATGATTTTGATGGGTTTGAACCGGCAAGGGCCATATGGGAGAACAGGCTGTCCGGCAAATTTATTTTGCTCATGATAAGTTCCAACGACAGGAAGGGGAATTATATGACCTGTTATACGCTTGGGATCGATCATTATCTTCTGAAACCTTTTGACATAGGAGATTTACTGCGCGCCTTAAAAACCAGCTTCCCTTTCATAGAAGATCCGGCTTCATCTGTCCCGGTCGGGAGGGTAAGAAACGATATTAAGATCCTTATTGTTGAAGATAACAAAATGAACCAGAAGGTTATCGGTACAATGCTTAAAAATCTGGGATATGCATTTGATATAGCAGATGATGGTTATGAAGGTTATCTTAATTCAAAGACCAAAAAATATGATCTTATCTTCATGGACCTGATAATGCCCGAAATGGACGGCTTCGAAGCCACGCAAAAGATTCTGGAAAATGATAGTTCTGCACTTGTGGTTGCATTTACTGCTGATAATATGCCTGAGTCAAGAAAAAAGGCGGAGATGGCAGGAATAAAGGATTTTATATCAAAACCGGTCAGAATAGAAGAGCTGAAGAGATTGTTTGCCAAATATTTCATTAGCTGACTCCGGAACTGTTTCATGAATAACCAAAAATAGCGGGATACGGAAAGTTATATGATTTCAAGAAAGATCGGGGTGGAACATTTCCTGGACCTCTCGGAAAGAATTCCGGTAGCTGATGTCAGGTCTCCTTCAGAATTTTACCAGGGTCATATTCCGGGCGCAGTAAATATCCCTATTTTTAACGATAAGGAACGAGAAGCAGTTGGAACCAGATATAAAAAGGAGGGACGAATACCTGCAATAATTCAAGGTCTTAAGGATGCCGGTCCCACAATGTCAGATAAGCTGAAGGAGGCTCTTTCAGTTTCAAGGAACGGAGAACTGCTTGTCCATTGCTGGAGGGGTGGCATGCGCTCGGAAGCAATGGCCTGGCTGTTTTCCCTTGCGGATATTAAAACGGAAATACTTGAGGGAGGATACAAGTCATATCGCAATTATATACTTGATAATCTTTCTGTTAAAAGAAAAATGATTGTCCTGGGAGGGATGACCGGCAGTGGCAAAACTCAAATTCTGAGGTACATGAACCAGCTGGGCCATCAGGTTATCGATCTTGAGGGCCTGGCCAATCACAAGGGATCAGCATTCGGGTCACTCGGGCAGCCTGCTCAACCGACATCGGAGTATTTTGCAAATTTGCTTTTCAACAGGTGGAAAAAAAAAGATACTGGCAATGCTCTATGGGTTGAGGATGAAAGTAAAAATATCGGCTCTGTTTTTATTCCTGATGGATTATATCTTAATATGCAGTCAAGTCCTGCCATCGTTCTTATGATGAGCGTTGAGACAAGGTTGCCAAGGCTGCTTGAGGAATATTCCACCTACCCGGAAGAATCCCTGAAAGCGTCTGTTATGAAAATCAGTAAAAGGCTGGGTGGCAATAACACACAGGATGCCTTAAAGGCTGTGGAAGAGAGGGATTTTGCAAAAGCAATCGATATTACCCTCAGGTACTATGACAAAGCATACCTGTACGGTTTAAAGAAAAAAAGCAGTAATAATGTCACCTATGTCGAAACGGATACCGATAATATTGAAACCAATGCCTTAAAAATACTTGATGCAGCAGATAAGATAAACTGGTAAGATGGCTGATTTATTGTCTCTTAACTTCATTAGCATCGACCCATTTGTAAACCTTGTCGGATCTCCTGAGGAAAACCGGTGTCTTAATCGAACAATGTTCCCCTTTCATGGCTCTTTCAGTAGCCGTGAGATCAACCCGGATTTCATCTGTCACTGTTTCAAAAACACCCGTTGTGGGTCCTGTGATTATGATAGTATCTCCTTTTTTCAGATCTCCCGTTTCAAGCTTTATTTCAGCTACTTTGAGTTTAGTAAAATAATTTGTGACTTTTCCCAGATAGATCTTTCTTTTTGTGGCACTCGAGCCATAATTTGTGTTCCATTCACCTGTCTGTTGTCCCAGGTAATATCCGTCCCAGAACCCTCTGTTAAACACTGTTGAAAGCCTTTCTCTCCATGCTTCCGTTTTTTGTCTGCCGAAGGTTCCCTCCTCCAGCGCCTTCAAAGCCTCATCATAACACGATGAAACCACCTTAACGTATTCTGCCGACCGCGCTCTTCCCTCAATTTTAAGGACCCTGGCTCCTGCATCTGTCAGTTTGTCCAGAAAGCCAATTGTGCAAAGGTCCTTGGGAGACATGATATATTCATTGTCAATCTCCAGTTCATAGCCGCTCTCCTTATTGGTGACGATATATGATTTACGGCATGTCTGGTAGCATTCACCCCGGTTTGCGGACTTGTCGTTTTCATGCAGGCTTAAATAGCATTTGCCTGAGACAGCCATACACAGGGCCCCATGGGCAAACATCTCTATCTTGATAAGTTCTCCGCTCGGTCCCCTGATTTCTTCTTCCCTGATAGCGTTAAAGATATGCCAGACCTGCTCAAGGTTTAATTCTCTGGCAAGTACTGCAACATCGGCCCAGCGTGAATAGAACTTCAGGGACTCAGTATTTGTGATATTCAGTTGTGTTGAAAGATGTACCTCCATTCCTGAAGAAAAGGCATAATTGATTACCGAAAGATCGGATGCAATAACCGCTGATATTCCGTTTTCTTTTGCAGCATCAATAATCGCACGCATCTGCTTAATTTCGTGGTCGTAGACAACAACGTTAAGTGTAATATAGCTTTTAAGACCATTTTCCCTGCATATTGATGCAATTTTGCCAAGGTCTTTAATGGTAAAATTATTTGAGGATGCAGCTCTCATATTGAGCTGTTCGGCACCGAAATACACGGAATCAGCATTCCCCTGGATCGCTGCCATAAGCGACTCATATGATCCTGCCGGCGCCATTAGCTCAACATCTTCCCTTTTCATTTGCAGTATTAATTAATGCTGTTCATTATTCTTATTCAAAATGATCCTGATGCAGGATCCCTTTCCTGACTCAGATTGTCTCACAAAGATACGCCCGTTATGAAACTCCTCAATGATCCTTTTCGCAAGAGAGAGGCCCAGTCCCCAGCCTCTTTGCTTTGTAGTAAATCCCGGGTTGAAGATTTTCTTTACCAACGATTTCGGGATACCCTTGCCTGTATCATAAACATCAACGATGGCATTTTTAGAAGTCTCTGCAATACGTATGGTAATTGTGCCGGCACCTTCCATTGAGTCAATGGCATTCTTTGAAACGTTTTCAATGACCCATTCGAACAGAGCTGCATTTACCGGCACAATTACCTCTTTGTCAGGGATATAATCGGTTCTGAATTTCACTTTTGAAGATGTCCGCATCTTTAGATAATCAATTGTCCTTGAGATAATTGAAATGATGTTATCTTCAACAAGAACAGGTTTGGATCCTATCCTTGAAAATCTTTCAGTAACCTTTTCCAGGCGTTGGACATCCAGTGCCAGCTCTTTCGTAATGGGAATATCGGGATATTTATGTTGCAGTATCTCGATCCATCCTGTAAGAGAAGAAGTTGGTGTGCCCAGCTGATGGGCCGTCTCTTTTGACATACCTACCCACACCTGGTTCTGCTCCGCTTTTTGCGAGGAGCTGAAAGCAAGATATGAGACCAGGATAAATAGTATTATTATTCCAAGCTGTACATAAGGATAGAAGATAAGCATTGTAAGTATAATACTGTCTTTATAGTAGATGAGGTTATAATGGCCATCATCAAGGTAATTTACTATAGGATCGTTTTTTTCTTTTATTTTTCGAAGAGCTTTCCTTAGATACCCGGTATTGCCAATCTTTGATTCATCAAAATTTCTTGCAGAAATGATGCTGTCAGATTCATCGGTCAGAATAACCGGGACCGTGTTGTTATTGTCAATTATTGACGACAGGAATTCAATATTCTGACTGGTATCGGGGAGAGACAGGAGCCGGGTAGCTTCAGCCCATAATGCTACATTTTCCCGTTCCTCAACCTTGAGCTTGCCGACCAGGTTGCCTGTAAAGACCAGCGAACCCATTCCGATAAACACTGCAAAAAACAATAACAAAAGTCTTCCCAGGGTCTTATTCCGGTAAATATTCAAAGCTTTGAATGTTATATTTAAATATACTTCTGTTTCTTAAGCTGTTATGCTAGTTTACTTCTTTCTGAAAAGAGTTTTGAGTATTCCTTCCTTTTTAGCTTCTGTGCTATCCACAGGATTTTGTTCAATTGCTGCCTCATCCCAGGTTATGCTGAAGCGCGACTTATTCTCAGCCGGTTTCTGCTGAACAGAAGAATCGCCTTTGAACCAACCGTATTCCTGGTTAAGGATCGATTTTAAAGTCTGTCTTTCAGATTTGATGTTGGTCTTTATCTCATTACCGGCAGCCTTAATGTCATAACTAACCTTAACTTCCTCTCCCTTGTTTTCGACTTTTAATAATAGTGATGTACGGCCCAGACCATCATCCTGAACAGCACCAAATTCAGTTATACTACTCCTTGTTTTCTTCCTTTTCTTGCTAAGTATTTCTGAAAGCAGCATCTTGACATGATATTCATAGTCATTGTCAAAACTGTGCCTGCCATTTACCGAAAGGTCAACTGCAGAAGATTTAACATCCATCTGAGGAATGTAGAGAAAGTTGTTTTTTATAAAAAAATCGTTTTCAAGTTTCTCAAAGCTAATATTTTCAAGTTCTGAAAGTTCAATAAATTCTGATAGTTCTTTTACAGGATCAAAATTTATTAGTGCTCCATTTGTAAGAACGTATTTCCCTTCAGCTGTCAGAGCCCTGATCTGGGGATTTGCAAGTGAATCCATAGGCAGAAGTAATGAAAATGAACCTGAAAGGGTACCATTAAGATTCTCTGCCTTCAGAAAATCCTGACCAAAATTATGAAATGCCATGAAAGTCTTGTTTACATCTATTCCGGTTACAATGAAGTTACCCCTTCCAATCAACGATTTGTTCCTGTTCTGTACAATGAAACCATTACCTGAGATAGTGCCTTCTAACGATTTCATGTTTATTGTGTTAAAAGTCAACAGTCCTGGTTTGTAATTAAGACTGCCGGTCATCTTTGAAGAGGAAAATGAATCATACGATAAGCTGTCTATGCTGTAGCTGATATCCAGCATAAGATCACCGGGCATATTAACAGCTTTTTTTCTGCCTTCAGATCCATCGCCGGAAGACGGATCCCCAAGAAAAACTTCAGGAATTAACCTGTCGAATGTTATATCCGCGGTTGCTGCCAATCGAACAGGCCTTCCGTAAAGCCATTCAGGCAGATTGGTAAAATCACCATTTATCTTAATAAGCTGCCCTTTGTATGAGAACTGTAAATCGTTTGCCTTTATGGTCTTTGAGAGTAATAGCTTCCCGCTTATCCTGTCAAGGTGAAACCTGTCATTATTGAAACCTATGGTGAGTGAGTCAAAGACTATTGTTCCTTCCGGTTTCATATCCATAACATCACCAGCCGAATACTGTTTTCGAGGTAACAGACAGGATGACACCTTAAGGTCAATGTCAGCCGAACCGGAAGCAGCATCTATATTTTCCAGGGCAAAAAATTCTTTGATCTCTGCCGGGAATACCCTGCCTTTTAAAGTCAGGGTGGCATAAGGATTTTCAAATCCGTTTATGATGAACGAGCCTGAATAATCTGAAGATCCAAGGCTTGCTTTTATGTTGTTGATTAAGAGTGTACTGGTTTTTGGAGTATTTGCCGCTCCGTTAGAAAAAAATCCGGAAAATGAAAGATCATTTACAGCCAGATTAGATTTCCCGTAAGAGATGTGACCTTCGTTGAGGGCAGTGGTGATCTCAATATGTGGATTAGATGTCCTTGATAAAAGTCCTTTGATCTGACAGTTAACGGAAAGAATCCCTGCCGGATTATACTCTGATACCAGGTTTAATTGCTTTTCAGGCAGATAGTTCCTGATCCTTGAAAGGTCAAGATTGTTTCCTGTGATATGCAGATCCAGCATATTATCGGAAGAGACTAACCCGGATATACTGAAATCGTAGTCTTCAACTTTAAGAACGCCCTTGTTGAATACTACGCCAGTGTCGGAGCTGCTAAGGTTCAGATCTATTACAGTGGAAAACGGGTTATTGATTTTAGTATTGTACAGATGAAGGCTGTCTACAAGCATTTCAGCTCCGGCGGTGAATTCTATATTATTTCCGGATATTCTGCTCCTTATCCGGGCATGGTCAATAATTCCGTCTATTTTCAGGCGGGTGGCGAGATTACTGTAGGTTGCTTTTAGATTTGTCAGCGTTATTTTGTCAAGGTCAATAATAAAATCAGAGTTTTCGGTACTACTCTTTCCTGCAGATATATTATAATTGACAAGACCGGTCGTATCGGAATAGAGATTAATAAGGCCATCTCCTGCGCTGATACTTTCAATGTTGTAAGTACCTTTAATAATATCCGTTATTTTGAATTCAATTGAAACAAACCTTACCGATAAAAGAGTATCCGTATTCCCGGGGAACGCAGCTGAATTGAAATCCGATGATGAATGGACCAGAACATTCCTGAGTTCAACGGAAGCCTTTGGGAATCTGCGGATAAAGGATAAATGGGACGAGCCTGTAAACAGTTTGGTGGATATGTTGTTGTTAAGTGATCTGATTATTATGTCAACTACCTTATCCTGCATAAAGAATGAAGCTGAGAAAAGCAAGATAATAATACCTCTAATAATCAAAGAAGCAAGCGATAGTATCTTTAAAAATAATATCATATATCAACAGGAAGTCACTGTCAACCGTTTGAATTACCGGCAGACAAAGTTAATTCATTTGAGTAAATATTTTCTTTTATCTCAGTAGGAAGGATAAATCATCCTCAGTGCCAAGCTCAAGCGGAACCATCCCTTTTTTGAAAATTCTGATCTTCCGGGGGCCCTGCAGTGTTAACTTCTCATTATCATAAACCAGCATGGTACCCTCACGTAATCCTGCAACAAATACATTCGGATTTAATTCAATAAATTCCTCAATCCTCTGCTCCCTTGTTTCACCCGCATGCCCTTCAGGATTGGCATCGAGATAATGGGGATTTATCTGAAAGGGTAAAAGGTTTAATGCAGTGAATGAACCTGGTTCAACCACAGGCATATCATTGGTGGTTCTTATTGTAGGACAGGCCACATTAGATCCGGCGCTCCAGCCAATATAAGGAGTGCCGCCCATCACTTTCTGCCTTACAGCATCAATAAGCTTATTCTCTGATAAGGTTTTCAGAAGATTCCATGTATTGCCCCCGCCGATAACAATTGCCCTGGCATTCAGTACTGCTGAAGCAGGATCGCTGAACCTGTGAATGGAAATTATATCATGACCTATTTCTTGGAACCTGCCGGAGACTTTATTCTCATAGTCATCAAATGAAAATGTTACGGCAGCATAGGGAATGAATAAAGCAGTAACCTTTTCGTATCCCAGGAAATGCTTTATATTATTTTTGGGGTAGTCAAGATATGGTTCTCCGGGATTTGTGGAATTGCTGATAAGTAATAGTCTCATATTGTATTTATGAAATGTTCTTGTTATTGTTGCAGGGACATGTTGCGACACTTCCCTACAAGGCATATTCACTTAAATCATTGATATTATGATTCTCAGGAATATTATTTACAGTAAATATATGGAATGTGTTCTTTAAAATGTTTATCAGAAGGACTTTACCGCTCAGGATGTCACCTGTACCGGTAATTATTTTGATTACTTCGTTTGCCATATAGGTTCCTGTTATACCTGGCAGGACACCCAGCAGACCAACCTGGGCAGGTGAAGGATTTTTGTAATCATTATCAGGAGGTTCCGGATTATAACACCTGTATGTTGCCCCGCCTTTATAGTTAAAAACGGAAACAACCCCTTCAAATTTATAAATGGCACCGTGCACCATTGGTTTATTGAGAATAATACATGAATCGTTGATTACATACCTGGTTTCAAGGTTATCCGTTGCATCGACAATAATATCAAATTCCTTTAAGATATTAAGTGAATTTGCTGCATTAAGACGAAGATTAAATATTTCACACTCTACCAGTGAATTTAGATGCTCAAGGCGGTTCTTGGCTATTATTGACTTTAATTTACCAACATCAGTTGATCCGTACAGGACCTGTCTCTGGAGGTTTGTCTCATTCACCATATCGAACTCGACCATGCCGATCGTACCGACACCTGCAACAGTCAGATATTGAAGGATTGGGCATCCGAGTCCGCCGGCACCTACAACAAGAACTTTTGCCTGTTTTAATTTTTCCTGCCCATGCGTCCCTATTTCCGGTATCATGGTCTGCTTACTGTACCTTCTTAACTCCCTGGGAGATAATATGTTGTTTTCCATTAATATGGCTAATGGTGTGTACCACAAATATACGTTGTAGCAGGCAGGAATCAAAATAACGTTGCAGATACGCGATGTATGGCATATCTGCAACATAAAGAAATATTACAGGAATGAAATATCAGCTAATCGTTAAAAGTAAATGCAACTCCTATTTCGAACGGATAGAGATTATATCCTCCGGGTCCTTTACCTGAACTGAATAATGGATTCATATAATATGTACCGTAAATCTGAAAATTCTGGTACCCGGCACGGGCTGTAGCACCATATCTCAGCATATTCAGGCTGAAATCGCCGTTTTCTTTTACTTTCTGGCCATCCTGGTATACCATTTTGGTATGAGATCCGATCTTAATAGCGCCAATAGGTCCTGCTGCCAGGTTGAGGTGATTGTTATCGAGAGGAAGCTGCAGCTCCAGCATAAAGGGGAGCGTCAGATATACTGTTGCGAGCTTTGATTTTTTTAGTGAGACTCCCGGATCGAGCTCTTCTATTACACCGTTCGGCCCTTTCAGTATGTTATTATTACCGTCGAACTTATAGTTGTTCCAGTTAAGTCCCAGACCTGTAACAAATCCAATATGACGGGTTAATCCAAGGCTTAACTGTGTAAAGTTAATATTAAAATTAACAGATTTGCCTGAATGTATACTCATATATTCTATATCGTCAGGCAGGATAAGACTCTTATCTGATGTCATATAATTATTAAAACCGATTTCAACACCCGACCAGTGTCCTTTGAACCTGTTCCTTCTCCAGGCACGATTGTTATCCCTGTCATTCTGGAATAATTCTTCATCTGTATCATATTTCTCAAAATTTAATTTTGGACCTTCCAGTGATTCAAGAATACTCAGTTTCCTGTTGCCAACACGCAGATTGATGGATGAATCATTCTCTTCAAAATCGATAAGATCTTTTCCCAGCGCGATTTTTGTGCTTTCTTCCTGGGTGCTAACATTAACCTCTTTTTTACCCCCCTGACTTTCGGCAGCAAGTTTTTGGCTGAATCCCTGGGATAAGAATGCCGTGAGGAATATCACTATACATAATTTTTTCATGGCTGTAACTTTTTTGTTTCTTAATAAGTTCTTTCTGCTGTGACGAAGAGGGAGGTGAAAAAGTTACGGGAGAGGTTCACTTTTTCTTACGGGGGCGTTGAATTTAAGGATCCTTGAACTGAAATAAACTGATTTTAGCTCACCATTTTCGTCATTTGTCTTTTCAAGTGCCATCTCCCAGCCAAGCAGTTTGTTAAGACCGGTTACACCGGCTTCTGCAATCTCAATACCTTTTACAGGGATATTCGCAGGAGTCTCTTCCTTAAGTATCTTTTCGCGGAACGTCCTTGCTAAAAATCTGCTTACATTGGATCTTCCGTCATCATAGGGAGGAGTGGTCTCTGAATAATTTGAAGCAATCAGGTTGTTGACGGAGATTTCAGCCCCAAGATCAATTCTGGCATTTACAGGAATCTTTTCCAGACCGTTTACGGGCCTGGCCGGATTTGTGGAAAGTGAAGTAACCGGCACAATATTATTTGAAGCTGGCTCCGGCAAATGAGGTTTAATATCTATTAGTGCTACAGGTTCCGGTCTTTCCTGAATATTATTTGATGCAAGCTGTTCGGAGGAGCTCATAACTGGTTCCGGAACAACAGGAGTCTTAGTATTCACGCTGTCGGTTATACTTTCACCTGCAGTGATTATGTCCCTTTCCGGCAGCTCCTGGGGTACTGTTATAAAGGTCATTATTATCAAAAGAAGTGCAGCAGCAGCACTAAGTCCTATTGCCGAAAGTCTTATAATCTTTTGTGTAAGCGTCCACCTGGTGAGTCTATTCTTTTTTGTATACATTAAAACCGGAGGAGTCAGACTGGTTTTCTGGATAAGATCAAAAGTCCTCTTTTTTTCAGGGTCATTCTTAACATATTCCATCAGTTCGGATCGTTCAGAACCGGATATATCATTTTCAAGGAAGGCTACACAAAGTAATTCGAACTGGGAAGAGGCCAGATCGGAAGGAGTCTTTTTCAGATCCCGCTTACCCGTGAATGCCTGCATCGAAGGTTTCAGTGTCAGTGAATTCAATTCCTCGAATTCTGCCTTTAAGTCAGGATTTTCCCGAAGGAACTGTTCAAGCTGTGCAACCTGTTTTTCGTCAAGGTTGCCGTCGAGCCAGTCGATAAGCCATATTTCATAATTTGTTCTGTCTAATTCCATGGCTAAAGTACGGTTTCAATTTTGCCAATATAGCTTTTCAGGGCAATCCGTCCCCTGTATATGTTTATCTTTACCTGTGCCTCGCTCTGTCCGGTTATCTCCCCGATCTCCCGGTAGCTGTAACCCTCGTAATCGCGTAGCAAAACCGACGTTTTCTGGTCTTCAGGTAAGCGTTGCACTGCAGCATGAAGGATCTCATTCAGATCACTGTATTGAGATTCATGTAGCAGGTCCTGTTCATATGATTGCTCGAATCGTATCATTCTTTTTTCCTTCCTGATAATATCAATCATAGTGTGATAAGCAGTGGAGAATAACCATGATTTAACAACCTGATATTCAATTTCAGCAACATGCCTCCACAGCTTCTCATAGCTGTCCTGGACGATATCATTTGACCTGTCCTCATCCTTAAGACTTGTGCGGATGAAACGGTAAAGCGAATCGGCATATTCCTCAACAGACCTGTTATATTCCTTTACTGTCATTAAATAAGATTACAGTGTAAAGACGGCGGAGCCGGTCAAAATGTTACAGTAAAAGTACAATAAATGAAAAATGAATCTGAAATTTTTCCTGATCTTGAGAAATATTTTGTTCCTTCGATATGAAAATTGTATTTAATCAATATTTAACATGAAAGAAAATTCATTCCTGTTCAGCAAATCTGCAGGGATCCTGTTTTTAGGGGGTGTTAGCATGTTATCCAATTCATGCAGGCAGCAGAACAAGGGCTCTGATGATCCGAAACTTAATGTAGTGTTTCTCCTGGCAGACGACCTGAGGTGGAATTCTCTGGGCTGCATGGGGAATAGCATGCTGCATACTGAAAATATTGATGCCCTTGCCAGGACAGGAGTAAGATTTACGAACGCATGTGTCACCACTTCGATAAGCATGGTGAGCCGGGCAACCTGTCTGACAGGACAGTACATGAGCCGTCATAAAATAAGGGAATTTGGGCTTCCTCTCAGTGAAGAAGCATTTTCACAGACCTATCCTGCAATATTAAGGGAAGCAGGATACTGGACAGGATTTGTCGGAAAATATGGTGTAGGGGCCATCAGGAATGGTGATTTTGATTATAGCAAATCATACGAGCAGAAACACTGGTTTCCTGAGGGAAATGGCGATTCAATTCATGTTACGGAAAAAAATTCCCGGGATGCGCTTGAATTCTTAAGAAACAGACCAAAAGAGAAACCATTTTCGCTGTCGGTTAGCTTTTTTGCAACACATGCACAGGATAACCACCCCGATCAGTACAGGTACCAGCCTGAAAGCGAAAAATACTACAGGGATGATATTATTCCGGTTCCCGAGACTGCATCGGACACATTTTTCTATTCACTTCCGCCCTTCCTTGCCACCGATGCCAATGAAGGCAGAATTCGCTGGCACTGGAGATTTGACACTCCTGAGAAATATCAGAAATATATGAAGGCCTACTATCGAATGCTCACGGAACTCGATCAGGTCGTTGGCAGGATTGTGGAGGAATTGAAGAATCAGGGCGTCTATGAGAATACATTAATAATATTTATGGGCGATAATGGCTACTTTCACGGGGAGCATGGTCTCGCTGATAAGTGGTATCCTTATCAGGAGTCAATACGGGTTCCTCTTATTGTACATGATCCACGGCTTTCATCGAAGAATGGAAATATTGTAAATGACGAATTTGTGCTTAATATTGATATAGCTCCTACCATTGTTGCAGCTGCTGGTCAGCCAGTCCCCGAAGCGATGCAGGGTGAAGATTTTTCAAGGTTGTATTTGTCAGCAAAAAAAGAAGCCTGGAGACAGGATTTTTATTACGAACATCCTTTTGTGACAAATGAAAAGCGTATCCCGTCATCTGAAGCACTTGTTACTCATACAGATAAGTATATCTGGTGGCCTTTTTATAAATATGAGGAATATTTCGACCTGGTTATGGATCCCTTTGAAAAACATAATGGCATCAATGATCCTGAAAATAGTGCCAGGATCCGGGAAATGAAAATACGATTTGCTGAATTGAAGGGAATGGCTTTATAATGCAGGGAAGACCAGCCAGTCTTCCCTCCAACAGAAATCATGGAGATTTTAACATTAATCAATAAATAAAATATATATGAAAAATTTATCACGCAGATCATTTATTGTAAAAACTACAGCAGTGGCAGCCGGGACATTGTTGCTGCCTGCATTTACCCGCTGCAAAGGGGACGGAAAGATAAATATTGCCATAATTGGTGTTGGCGGCCGGGGCAAGGCCAACTGGAGTGAATGTAAGAATGAAAACGTTGTAGCTTTATGTGATGTAAGCGAAACTGCTGCTGCCGAGGGATTTAAAACTTTCCCTGAGGCTAAAAGGTATAAGGACTTCCGAAAAATGTTTGACGAAATGTCGAACCAGATTGATGCAGTAATGGTTTCCACCCCTGATTTCACTCATTTTCCTGCAGCTATGGCGGCCATGCAGCTTGGCAAACACATATATGTTGAAAAACCTCTTGCGCACAATGTATGGCAGCTCAGGACATTGCGAAAAGCAGCCCGGCACTATAAGATTATTACGCAGATGGGTAACCAGGGACACACTACAATGGGAATACGATATGTTAAAGAGTGGTACGAAGCAGGTGTCCTGGGTGAGGTTAAGGAAGTACTTGCCTGGTTTGACGGACCCGCTTTCACTGAGACAGGATACTTTCTCAAGCCGGATACCTATCCTCCATCAGGGGAACCTGTCCCGGAAGGCCTTGACTGGGATTTGTGGTTAGGTCCGAAGGAAAACCGGCCATACAGCCATTTTTACCTGCCCCGTTTCTGGAGGGGATGGTATGACCTGGGTAACGGTGAGCTGGGTGACTGGGCCTGTCATACCCTGGATGCTCCTTTCTGGTCGCTTGATCTCGGTATGCCTCTTTCCGTTGATTCTGTATTTAAATCTCCGACACCGGAGGGATTTGTATCGGACCAGTCAATCCTTCAATTTGAATTTGCAGCAAGAGGGAATAAACCTCCTGTTACTCTGAAATGGCATGAAGGGGGGCTAAAGCCTGAAAACAGACCGGAATGGGGTCTTGATGAATTGCCGGGATCAGGCATGATAATGGTTGGTGACAAGGTCTCACTTATGACAGGAGGAAGACCGAATAATCCCAAACTTCTTCTTCCTGATGATGCCTGGAAAGCTTTTACCAGTGATCTGCCACCCGAAACTATTCCACGTGTCAGGGAGGAGGCTCCTCAGGCTGAGTGGCTGGCTGCTGTAAAAGGGGAAGGTCCTCTGCCGGGATCAAACTTTGAATATTCAGCACGGTTGACCGAGATGGCATCAATCGGAGTGCTGGCACAGAGAACGAATTCGAGAATTGAGTATGATGCTGACGGCATGAGGGTTACGAACCATTCTGAGTATGACATCTATATTAAGGAACCGGTCCGCCAGGGATGGGAATATGGTGAAGACCTATGGAAATGATTGGAAAATAATTTTGATGATGATTTCCGGGATATACGGAATCATAAATAAATGTGCCGTTGCAGATGTTTATATTTAAAACTACGGGTCTTGCATTACTGGGAATGGTTTCTGCGTCACTGAACGGACAATCCCGGACTGCACCGAATATAATATTTGTACTTGCTGATGAATGGCGGGCTCAGGCTGCGGGTTTTAACGGGAACAGAGATGTAATGACACCAAATCTCGACTGGCTGGCAGGGGAAAGTATAAACCTTATTAATGCCATATCGTGTTGCCCCGTCAGCTGCCCGTACAGGGGAAGTCTCCTGACAGGTAAATATCCGCTCTCGACAGGTGTTTTTATGAATGACGTCCGGCTTGATCCTGAATTTCAGACTCTTCCTGAAGTTCTCAGGGAAGC
>CAYQBZ010000002.1:16545-27116 GCA_964415855.1 uncultured Rikenellaceae bacterium | reverse complement strand
CCTTCATGTCCGCATTTTCATACCGAAAACGTTGGGCTTTGCAGAGACGAACGCCATCGATTATGGAGGCATGATTCAGTGAATCGGATATGATGGCGTCTTCTTCCGTGAGCAGCGGTTCAAAAACACCCCCGTTGGCATCAAAACACGCAGCATAAAGTATCGTGTCTTCTGTTCCGAAGAACCCGGCAATCTTCTCTTCCAGCTTCTTATGAAGATCTGTCGTACCACAGATAAAACGTACTGATGACATACCATAACCATGATCATCAAGCGCGTTTTTAGCAGCCTCAATGAGCGAATCATCGTTTGAAAGGCCAAGATAATTATTGGCACAAAAATTCAGGACTTTCTGCCCGGTATTCAGTTTTATCTCAGCACCTTGCGGTGAGGTAATAATCCTTTCATTTTTATATAATCCTGCCTTTTTTATCTCATCAAGTGTGCCGGCTAAATGTTTCTGAAAGTTTTTATACATGATAATGTCTGTTAGGTCTGTACCTGTTTATTCTCTTTTTGATTGTTTGATGTCAAATCCCAGTTTAGTATCACTTTACCGCAATTTCCCCCTTCCATCACATCGAAGCCTTTCTGGAAATCATCAATTGAAAACCTGTGAGTAATAACCGGATCAAGGTTGATACCTCCTATTATCATCTGCTCCATCTTATACCATGTTTCCCACATCTCGCGACCGTAAATGCCCTTCAGGGTAATAGCCTTGAAAATGATCTCGCTCCACGGTACCTCAAAACCGGATGGTAATATTCCAAGTAAAGAGATACTGGATCCGTTGTACATATTACTGATCATTTCAACAAACGCTTTTGGTGATCCGGACATTTCGAGTCCTATGTCGAATCCTCTCATTCCAAGCGTTTTAACAGCATCGGATATCTTTTCACCCTTTGATGGGTTAACAGTAAGGGTTGCTCCCATTTTTTTTGCAATATCAAGACGGAAATCGCTGAGGTCGCTGGCAACAATAAATCTTGCACCGGCATATCTGGCAATGGCAACTGCCATACTTCCGATTAGCCCCGATCCGGTTACCAGCACATCTTCACCCAGGAGCGGAAACGACAAAGCTGTATGAGTTGCATTTCCGAAAGGATCCATAATTGCAGCCCACTCATCAGGTATCCGGGAGTCGAGCGGAACAACATTCACCGAAGGCAGCTTCAGATACTCTGCAAAGGATCCGTCTATGTGTACCCCTATACCTATGGAGTTTTCACAGACATGCTCTTTTCCTCTCCGGCAGTTTCGACAGTGTCCGCAGGCAAGATGGCCCTCGCCGGTAACCCTGTCACCCGGTTTCAGATTGGTTACCCCCGCACCCATCTTTTCAATATGACCCATATACTCGTGGCCGATTACCATAGGTGTCCTTATGGTTTTCCTGGACCATTCATCCCACTCGTAGATATGAAGATCGGTTCCGCAAATTGCCGATTTGCTTATTTTTATAATTACATCATTCAGTCCCGGCTCAGGAACTGGAACATCTTCCATCCATAAACCTTTCCCGGGTCTGGCTTTGACAAGGGCTTTCATCTTATTCATAAGGGCCTGTTATTGAAAGAGTAATAATGGTCTTTTTATCCTTCATAATTCATCCGCTGACTCGTATTCAATATACTTAGGCAAGATGCAGGCTCATGCACTGGTATATTTGTTCATACGTGGGCTATTGAGAATGATCATCATTTTAATAATAATCCTTTGTGTTACTTTGTGAAGTACTTCGTGATACTTTGTGGTTCAATGAATTATAATTTACCACAAAGGACACTTAAAATTTCACCAAGGTCCACTAAGGACTTTTTCAACGGCCCCGCTGGGGTGAGTTCATGGATTTAACCGCTAAAATAATACAAATCTGCTGCACAATAGCTGATTTTAGTAATAGTATTTAATATAGTAAGGTTTATCTATCTTTGCATAAGATTGGAACTGATTATACTATGTTATGACAATGGTGAGAGTACGTTTTGCACCGAGCCCGACAGGCCCCTTGCATATTGGTGGAGTGAGGACGGCACTGTATAACTGGCTTTTTGCAAGAAAGAATAACGGGAGCTTTATACTGAGGATCGAAGATACAGATCAGGCACGATTTGTTGAGGGAGCCGAGGAATATATTATGGCATCACTCAAGTGGTGCGGGATTACAGTTGACGAGGGGATCAATGAAGGGGGGAACTACGGTCCTTACAGGCAAAGTGACAGGAAAGATATTTACAGGCAATATGCAGACATCCTGGTTGATAAAGGACATGCTTATTATGCATTCGATACTACGGATGAGCTTGACTCAAAAAGAGCCGAACTGGAAAAAGCCGGTACAACATTCATTTATAATGCTGCCACAAGGGAAGCTTTATCAAATTCTCTTTCCCTTCCGGCAGAGGTATGGAAGCACAGGATTGAAAGTGGCACTCCGTATGTGATCCGCTACAAGATGCCGCACAATGTGGAGATTCATTGTGAAGATATTATACGGGGCCCGGTGCTTGTAAATACAAGTACCCTTGATGATAAGGTATTGTTTAAATCGGACGGAATGCCGACCTACCACATGGCAAACATAGTCGATGATCACCTGATGGAGATAAGTCATGTCATTCGCGGGGAAGAATGGCTGCCGTCATTACCTCTACATGTAATGCTTTACCGTTCATTCGGTTGGGAGATCCCCCTGTTTGCACATCTGCCGTTACTACTGAAGCCGGACGGGAAAGGCAAGTTAAGTAAGCGGGATGGGGATAAGATGGGGTTCCCGGTATTTCCTCTCTACTGGCCTTACGGCGAGACGGCCAGGGGATACCGTGAGGAGGGCTATTACCCCGAAGCATTTGTAAATATGATTGCATTACTTGGGTGGAATCCAGGTACGGAACAGGAGATTTTTTCAATGGAGGAACTGGTGGAATCTTTTTCTATTGAGAGGGTCGGGAAATCAGGTTCCAGGTTTGATCCGGATAAGGCAAAATGGTTCAATCATCACTATCTTCAAAAGAAGTCTGATAATCAGCTTGCCATTGAGTTCAGGGAGTTTCTCAGAACACATGGATACCAGTTTGATATAATTGAGCTGGAGTCGCTGATGGGCCTTGTGAAAGAAAGAGTCAGTTTTGTAAGCGAGATATGGGAAGAGACAGATTTCTTCTTTAAGGCTCCCGAGACTTATGATAATAAAGTTCTGGAACAAAGATGGAAGGATGATTCCTCTTTAAAAATGCTGGAGCTGAAGGAATTACTGGAAACGACCGGGGACTTTTCATCTGCGATGACAGAATCGTGCGTAAAGGAATGGATTGCACGGAAAGGATATAATACAGGTGAGATCATGACCTTGTTCAGGCTGTTAATTGTTGGAACATTACGGGGTCCTCACCTGTTTGATATAATAAGCTGGATAGGAAAGGAAGAGACTGTAGGGAGGATAGAGAGGGGTCTTTCCGTAATTGGTAAATGAAAAGGATGTACTTACCGCAAACAGGCGATTATATTGATATCCACACTCATGGTGGCAACTCCGCCGGAGAGATTTTCAGGCTGGTAAATCTCATGGTTCATGAAGAGACCGGACCGGATAATATCACGGAACAGGCCAGCTCCGTGGGGATCCATCCCTGGCACCTGAGCGAAAACAGCTATGCTCAGCTTCTAAAAAAACTTATCATTTCGGTCCGTTTACCAAATATGATCGCAGTAGGGGAGGCTGGTTTTGACAAGCTCAGGGGTCCTTCGTTTGATCTTCAGAAAAGTGCTTTTGAAGCACAGGTAACAATTTCGGAAGAGGTACGGAAACCGCTTATCATTCATTGCGTGAAAGCATGGGGTGAACTGATTTCAGAACACAAAAAACTTAAACCTGTGATGCCCTGGCTTGTCCATGGGTTCCGGGGAAGCTCCGAACTGGCTGGCCAGCTACTCTCAAGGGGTATGTATATCTCTTACTGGTTTGATTTTGCCTTGAGACCTGAATCGGCCAGACTGATAAATACTATCCCTGTCGGCAGGATGTTCCTTGAAACTGATGGTGCTGATACTGATATAAGGGCTATCTATAATAAGGTATCCCGTGACCTGGCAATAACTGTTGAAGAACTAAAGGCAATTTTATTAGCTAACTTTAAAACGTTTTTTAATTTAACCATAACTGAGTAATCAGGGATATAAGGGACTTACACGGATGTATAACCCGGTTCCTCTCGTGTATAGCTGTTTCTGCCGTAGAGATCCGGACTAAGCATAATGAATCTGTTTGAACCATAATTAACTAATATATGTCTGACTGGCAGGCACGTACCTTACTGATACTTGGCGAAGAAGGATTGAAGAAACTTGAATCTTCAAGAGTTTTGATAGTGGGATTGGGCGGAGTAGGAGCCTATGCTGCAGAGATGATATGCAGGGCAGGTGTAGGATCAATAACCATTGTTGACGGGGACACTGTACATCCCACAAACCGGAACCGTCAGCTGCCTGCGCTAAAGAGTACGGAAGGTATGGTTAAAGCAGAAGTAATGGGCCGGAGGTTGAAAGATATTAATCCCGATATTAACCTGACCATAATTGCCGAATATGTAAAGGATAAGAGAATGGAAGAGATCCTGGATCATGGTTTTGATTATGTTATCGATGCTATAGACACCCTGTCGCCAAAAATATTTCTTATCTATCATAGCATGATACGGAAATACCCTGTGGTGAGTTCCATGGGAGCAGGCGGGAAATTTGATCCGTTGCAGATTTCTGTTTCTGATATATCAGCAACAACTAATTGTCCGCTTGCAAGGATATTAAGAAAAAGACTGCACCGCTTAGGGATAAGAGAAGGATTTACTGCTGTTTATTCTCCTGAAGAGGTTAATAAAAGCAAAGTTGTTTCTACCACCGGAGAGCAGAACAAAGCTTCTGTGGTAGGCACGATATCCTATATGCCTGCAGCTTTCGGTATTGCCTGCTCTTCAGTTGTGATAAGGGATCTTGCCATGATCTGACTATATCGTTCCGTTAAAAATACCCGAAGATGCATATTTCGGCGAGGTAAATCATATACAGAGTCTGGTAATTATTCTTATCCTGTACTGGTCCCCTTTCATAAAATGTTATTTTCTTACTCAGAAGGAGAAATTTTCTTTATATGTTATATATTGTTTATTACATTTATCCTCTTTAAAATTGAATCTCTTTGGAGAAAGGAAAGCTAATAAGCCCCTTGCGTGCGACAGCGATTGTTATCTCAAACATGATCGGTACAGGTGTCTATACCAGCCTGGGTTTACAGGCTGCAGGAGTACATTCGGTATTGGCACTTATATTTATCTGGATAACCGGGGGACTCGTGGCATTTTGCGGAGCACTTACATACGGTGAACTGGCAGCAAGGATTCCAAAATCAGGAGGGGAATATATATTTCTTTCCAGGATTTTTCATCCGGCATTCGGATTTTTATCGGGTTTTATTTCAATGACAATCGGATTTGCGGCACCACTGGCAATTTCAGCTATTGCTCTGGGTACATATGCAGGCAACCTGATACCGGTTGCTCCTGTGATTATAGCTGTCTCGGTTATCATTATCCTGACCGCACTTAATTCCACCAGTTTTAAGACCGGGACAAACTTTAACTTTGTAACCACAAGCCTGAACATAGTATTAATACTTGCTTTATGTGCTATGGGATTCATTAAAGGGCACCATTCAGGTTTTAGCTTAACCTTCAACAAGACAGATCTCAGGGAGATTTTTAACCCTGCCTTTGCTGTATCGCTGGTATATGTTTCCTTTGCATATTCCGGATGGAATTCAGCGGCTTACATAACTCACCAGGTAAAAGACCCTGTCAGGAACCTTCCGGTCATCCTGATCACTGCAACATTGATTGTCCTTGTTTTATATACTCTACTTAATTTTATTTTTCTCTATACCGTCCCTGTTCCGGATCTTGAGGGGAAAGTTGATGTTGCATTCCTGGCCGCTAACCATATTTTCGGACAATCCGGAGGTAAATTTGTTGCATTACTGATTTCGATTGGTCTTATCGCCTCAATTAATTCCCTGCTTATAATTGGTCCAAGAGTTACACAGGCTATTGCTGAGGACTATAGCCTTCTGAGATTCCTCGGGATTGAAAATAAAAGCGGTTCGCCCTTTTATGCAACAATCCTCCTGACCGTTATTGCCCTGGCACTTATAGGAACATCAACCTTCGAACAGATAATGACTCTTATAGGTTTTACTCTCAGCATGTTCACAATAATGGCTGTATCGGGAGTATTTGTGATCCGCTATAAAATGAAGAAGAATAATGAGGATTTCTATCATACCTTCGGATATCCTATTATACCTGTTTTCTTCATCCTGGTCGAAGGTTGCATGATGGTATATGTTTTTGCCAACAGGCCCGTACAGTCTTTAATCGGGATAGGTATCGCACTTATCGGATTAATTCTGTACTTTGTACTGATTCAGTCAGGTAAAAATGGTAAATAGGATCAGTATTTATTTACCTGAATATTATTTTACTGCCTTTTTATAACTTATGGACAAGCCTCCACCAGCGGTATAAACAGTAGTCTCGTAGTTATTAAAACTTCTTATATATTCGAGGAATTCTCTCTGCCCGTAACCTCCTCCCCTGGAAGAAATATTATGAGCAGTAAAACACCCACCCACCTTTAATTTTGGATCAAGATCAATAAAATAATTCTTATACCATTCCTTGTCGGCATCACTGAAAACAAAATCAAACGGACCTTTCAGCTCTTTTACCAGCTGGTGAGCATCTGCAAGTCTGGCATCAATGTATTCAGAAAGTCCCGCCTCTTTGAAATTTGCAACTGCAGTATTATGCCTTCCTTCATCAATGTCGATTGTAATGAGCTTACCTCCCGTTTTACTCAACGCCCAGGCTATCCAGATTCCTGAATGGCCGGTCGATGTCCCAATTTCAAGGGCATTTTTATAGTTTCCCTTTATAATCAGGTCATAAAGCATCTGTCCGTCAGCGGTGGGTACATTCATGTCGTACCAGCGTCGGGAATGGTCAGAAAGGAACTTTTTAACTTTTTCATCAAGAGCAGCATTGGATTTTGTTCCCTGGGCGCCTATCTGCTTAAGTGACAATAAGACCCCGATAAGCAATAATATCAGAAGCCTGGAAATAATCTTGGATTTCATAATTTGCTTATTAATATGGATAAATCATTATATAATAATCTGACAGTTAATATAGCATATATATTCCCGGCTGAATTGGAATTTGAATTATATTATTTAATAACTTTCCTCTTTCATAAGTTGGTCAAAAAAAATTCTGACAATAACAGCGATCATGAAATTATTTCATTATAAGAAAAATGCAAACCTTGCTGTATTATTTCTGGCGCTGGTCAGCATTATGATCCATCTTTTGGTGGTTAACAATTTAGAGTATCATCGCGATGAGCTTCTCTATTTTTCACTTGGTCTTCATCCTGCAACCGGATATGCCTCAGTCCCGCCTTTGATAGGATGGATCGCCTGGTTTATGGAGAATATCTTTGGGGTTTCAGTATTCGCAGTAAGGCTTTTCCCGGCACTTCTCAGTGGTATTATGGTACTCCTTACAGCTTCCATTGCCAGAGAACTGGGAGGTTCGGAGTATGCCTCTTTCCTCTCTGCCCTGGGCCTGTCCGTATCAATATTTTTCATGAGGTCATTCGGACTTTTTCAACCTGTGCATATTGAGATATTCCTGTGGACCCTGTGCATATATATTATCATTAAATATATTAACAGCTCCAGTGACAAATATCTCATTTATTTTGGTATAGTGGCCGGCCTGGCATTGTTGAATAAATATCTTGCCGGATTATTATTTGCCGGATTGCTTTTAGTCGTTCCTTTTACGGACCACCGGACAATATTCAGGAAGAGTAAGTTTTGGATTGCAATGGGGGCCGCGCTGGTTATATTTCTTCCGAACCTGATCTGGCAGGCATCCCACGGATTTCCTGTATTTCATCACATAAACCAGCTTTATGATACCCAGCTGGTGCACATGAGCACTACGCTGTTCCTGTCGGAGCAGTTGCTGATGCCATTTACCGGTTCGCTTTTTACAATTGCAGGAATTATATTTCTTCTGGCAGACAATAGGATCAGGAAATTCAGGTTTCTCGGATTATTATCGTTGTTTGTGATTTCAGCATTGATGATCCTTAAGGGGAAAAGTTATTATACGCTTGGGGTGTTTCCTTTGATTATTGCATCCGGTGCGGTAGCTTATGATAAATGGTTAAGAAACAACCTGACCAGGATTTTATTTCCTGTTCTTATAGTACTGGTCACTCTGCCTGTGGTTCCTATGGGAATACCTGTTTATGGTAAGTACGGATTAAAAAAGTATTTCAGGAAGCTTGACGAAAAATATGGCATCGATACCGGCAGGAGGTTTGAAGACGGGACTATTCATTCCCTCCCCCAGGATTATGCCGACATGCTGGGGTGGAATGAACTTACACAGATTGCACAAACGGCTTACCATATGATTGATGACAAGGATGCTTCATTTATTTATTGTGAGAATTACGGGCAGGCCGGTGCTGTTACAATAATAGGTAAGAAATACGGTTTGCCGGAAGCTGTATGTTTTCAAGAAAGCTTTAGTTTCTGGTTTCCGCAGGAATTTGATCCTGACATAACATCAATTGTATATATAAATAGTGCTCCGGGGGAGGATGTCAAAACGCTGTTTCGTAAAATTACCCTTGTGGGCAGGATTTCTGACCCTGATGCAAGGGAATTCGGCACCGGGATTTATTTATGCCAGGACCCTGTATACAGCTTTAACAAATTCTGGAAAGCAAGAACTGCACAGGAGTAATATTAAATTGTGAGAAAGTCCCAAAAAAATTAATAAATTGCCTTATTTAAAACAAGGGCCTGTTACCGGCTGGTATACGATCTCCAGTAGGCTTAAATATAAAAGATTAATTCAAAAAAAATATAATATGAATTTCTCGGATTTTATTACACACAATGGTAAAAGAGTGAATAAGGAGCATTATATCCATCTTATTCAGGTTTCAAAAGTAGATGGTAAAATAAGCTCAACAGAGATGGAGATGCTTCATAAGGAAGGAAGAAAATTCGGGCTTACTGATCCGGAGATTGATGCATTGATAGTCTCCGAGGTTCAGCATAACTATCATCCGCCTTACAGCCTGAAGGATAAATTTGATCATCTTTATAACGTAGCCGGGATGATACTTGCAGATGAGGTTGTTACCGATAGTGAAAAAAAGATGATAAAGAGATTTGCAATCGAGGCAGGATTCAGGGATGATATTATTGAAAAGCTCATAGATCTTCTGTTTGAAGGAATAAGGAACAATGAAAATGAAGATTCATTGTTTTCAAAATTTAAGTCGCATATCTTCCAGGGCTGAACAGCCATAAATTACATAAATAAGATTTGCTTAGTATCTAAACTATTTATATTTTTGTTTAGCATCTAAACAAAAATATTATGAATACTGAACTGCAGGATCTGATTGACCTGTTTCTTAAGATCCTTCATCTCTACTCGGTAATAAGCAGGAAACCAAAAGATTATGGCACAGGAGACCTGCTTTATTTTACTGAATTGCACACCATTACGGAACTTGCAAAGAACAGGGAGATCAACATAACCCGCTTATCGGAAAAAATGGGTGTTACAAAAGGTGCAATTTCCCAGACAATACGGAAGCTGTCACAGAAAAACCTGATAGTTAAATCGAATATAAATAACAGGAAAGAGGTTAACCTGAGGCTTTCTGAAAAAGGTGTCATAGTATTAAAGTCGCAGGAATCGTTTCAGAAGGAGATTTTCACCTTTGCCGGCTCACTTTATGATAAAGCCGGGCCTGAAGACAGGGAGATGGTGAAAAGACTGTTCATGGCTATATGCAGCAATATGGAGAGCAGGGTGAAAGCACTGTAGAGCAAAAGATAAAACCGGCTGTCATGAGATTACAAATATTTACTGTACTTTTTCTGCTGCCTGTTCTTCTCGAAGGGCAGCAAGTGCTAGACGAATATGTCAGATATGGTATTGAAAACAATCTCTCCCTGCAGCAGAAACAATCCGATTATCAAAAGAGTATCGAAGCTCTTAAGGAGGCAAAGGGATTGTTTTATCCGGCCATAAGCTTCAATGCCAGGTATACGATATCTGAAGGCGGGCGGGTCATAGATTTTCCGGTAGGGGATCTTCTTAATCCTGTCTATGCCACTCTGAACAGCCTGACAGCGTCCTCTGCGTTCCCAATGGTTGATAATCAGCAAATAAGGTTCCTGAGGCCCACTGAACATGAGACAAAGCTGAGGCTGGTTCAGCCACTGATCAATCCGGATATTTATTATAATGCCAAAATTAAAAATGAGCTTACAATATTTGAGAATTATGATGTTAACCAGTACAAGAGGGAACTGGTTGCCGAAATCAAAAAGGCATATTATAATGTTGCAACAGCTGATGGAGTACTGGCGATGCTGAAGGAAACCCGTAAGCTTCTCACAGAAAATATCC
>CAYQBZ010000002.1:0-16535 GCA_964415855.1 uncultured Rikenellaceae bacterium | reverse complement strand
ACAAAACTAATTGAGAATGACAAGGTTACTATAGATTATCTCTATCGTTCAGAAACAGAATTAAGCAAATTTGATCAGGAATTACAGAATGCTGAAAAGAACCTGAAAATTGCATCTGCATATTTCAACTTTCTACTTAACAGGAAGCTTTCAGACAGCATCATTATAAAGCAGCCGGAAGTCTTTCCTGTTCTTTCTGAATTTACCACCGTATATTCAGAGTCGGCCATTGAGAACAGGGAAGAGCTTAAGAAGCTGTCGAGCTACAGCAATATTTCAGATTTGAAGGTAAAAATGAACAAATCGGAATATCTGCCCGATATGTTTATAGCTGTTGACTATGGTTTTCAGGGAACAGAATACCGCTTTAACAATAATCAGGATTATGTACAGGCATCGGCGATACTCACCTGGAATCTTTTTTCCGGATTCCGGAACAGGGCCAGGATCAGTCAGTCTGTTCTTGAAAAAGAGGATACTGAGAGAAAACTGGAGGAGACAAAAAAACGTATTGAGCTCCAGGTTATAAACACCCTTAATGAACTTCTCACGGCTGAAAAGGGGATACTTGCTGCAGAGTCGCGCCTCAGAAATGCCAGGGAAGCATTCAGGTTCGTCAGCAGGAAGTACGATGAAGGACAGGCGAGCCTCATTGAATTTATTGATGCAAGAACAACCCTGACACAATCTGAGGAGAACCTGATAATTTCAAGATTCGGCTACCTGTCGTGCTATGCTGAATTTGAGAAAGTAACCGCAATAAGTAAGCCTGAGTAAATATTTAAATTATGAAAGCAAAAATAATACTTCTGTTTCTCATTATCATAATATCTGTATCCTGCCGTGACGGGGAGGTAAAAACAAATCCTGAACCTGCAACAAAGGTAGCTGTATCCTCTGTAACCAGGAGAGCAATAAGCATTCCTGTTCATACCAGTGGTCTTCTGGTTTCCAGCGAAGAGTTTAAATTATCTTTTAAAACGGGGGGGATAGTTGCAGGAATATTTGCTGAGGAGGGGCAGCATGTGAAAAAAGGTGACCTGCTTGCCTCACTCAATCTGTCGGAAATAAATGCAAATGCAGAACAGGCTGAGAACGGATATGACAAAGCGCTCAGAGACTTCAGAAGGGCAGAAAATCTTTACAGCGACAGTGTTGTTACTCTTGAGCAGAAGCAGAATGCCGGAACTGCCCTGAAGATCGCAAAGTCCTTACTTGATATCGCACGGTTCAACCTTGCTCATTCACAGATAAATGCTCCGGATAATGGTCTTATACTTAAGCAGTTTGTAAAGGCAAACGAACTTGTCTCTTCCGGTTATCCTGTCTTCCTTTTTGGTACCTCGGGTAAATACTGGAAGGTCAGAGCGGCCCTGGCAGACAGGGATATTATCAGGATCAACCGCGGTGATTCGGCAAATGTAACATTTGATGCTTATCCCGGGGAGCTTTTCACTGCTGTGGTAGATCAGGTAGGAGAAATGTCGGATCCATACACCGGAACATATGAGATAGAATTATTACTTAATAAGTCATCCCACAGGCTGGCATCAGGTTTTGTTGCCGGGGTGGATCTTTTCCCGGCTGCCAAAAAGAAGTTCTCAATGATACCTGTTGGATCAATAGTGGAAGCTGACGGGGAGCAAGGTTATATTTATATTTTAACCCCGGGAATGACAGTAAGAAAGGTGAAGATTGAAATAGAAACATTTATAGGAGATATGGCTGCAGTAAACGGGATACCTGACGATACAGATGAGATTGTATCTGAAGGGGCCGCTTACCTGAGAGACGGTGTTAGTGTGGAACTGGTAAAATAAGGCCTGGCGGCACTATGGCACAACGGCGCCACAGCGCAAAAGGGTGGAGTATTAAAGTAAAGGTATGACTGAGGACCTTCAACAGATCATTTGGAGTAAAGATTCATGACAAGGTAACATGAAGGAAGCGGGACATGTTGATAAAAGTAATTCCTCTGAGCTAAACAGGGAGGATATGAAGGAGTTCCGTTCACGGGAATCAGGGATGAGAATCTCCGGGGCTGCTGTTAAGAACCACCAGTTCACAATAGTGATCTTCCTTCTGCTGGTAGCCCTCGGTATCTATTCGTTCCTGAAAATTCCACAGGCTGAGGATCCTGAGTTTCCAATTTCAATATTCCCGGTCATTGCAATCTACCCTGGAGCTTCTCCTTCAGACATTGAACAACTGGTGGTTGATAAGGTTGAGGAGAGCCTGAACGAACTAGAGGATATTATCAGGATAAAATCAGAGATAAAAGACGGAGTCGCAGTAATAGTTATTGAATTCTCATCCGACACCGATCCTGATAAAAAATATGACGAGATCCTGCAGCAGATCAATTCTGTAAGGTCATCTCTTCCACAGGATCTGTACAGCATAGAGACCCTTAAGATACAGGCTGGAAATACCAATATCATCCAGAGCGCCCTGGTTACTGACAGTGCGGGTTACAGAGAACTGCGCAGGTATGCGGCAGACCTTAAGGATGTAATAGCTGCTGTCCCTGGTGTAAGAAAAGCTGAAGCTGTGGCTTTCCCTGAGCAGGAACTGAGAGTAGCCGTTAACCTCCCTAAACTGTCACAGCTTCACATCAGGATAACACAGGTTATTGAAGCAATACAGAGTGAAAATGTCAATATCCCGGGAGGTAGTATTGAGATAGGTCCAAGGAAATTCAACATTAAGACCAGTGGCAGTTACAGGGGCATTGAGGAGGTCCGCAACACGATCGTCGGATCTTCTGCAGGCCGGCTGGTCTATCTCAGGGATGTTGCCGATGTCAGCTGGCAGGATGAGGATCTGAGATATTACGGGCGTTATAATGGAAGGAAGGCTGTTTTTCTTATTGCCAATATGAAAAAAGGACAGAACATCCATGAGATCCGTAATAATATATATAAGGTATATGATGACTTTGAGAAAGAATTACCTTCCGGTATCACTCTTGAAAGGGGATTCGACCAGTCTCAGAATGTGAAAAACAAGCTTGGGAGGCTTCAGAAAGACTTTCTTTTTGCTTTCCTGCTTGTGCTTATTACCCTTTTACCACTGGGATTCAGGGCTTCAGGTATTGTTATGGTCTCAATTCCCCTGTCGATTCTTATAGGTATAACAGGATTGTATCTTGTCGGATTCAGTATAAACCAGCTAAGCATTGTTGGAGCAGTAATTGCTCTGGGACTGCTCGTGGATGATTCGATAGTTGTGGTTGAAAATATTTCACGGTGGGTCAGGAGTGGAACGAAGCCCTTCGAAGCTGCAATAGAGGCTACACGCCAGATAGGTCCTGCAGTACTGGGGTGCACAGCAACTTTAATACTGGCATTTCTGCCTCTTATGTTCCTCCCCGGTATGGCCGGTAAATATATGAGGGTGCTCCCGACATCGGTGACCTTTATAGTTACAGGATCATTGCTTGTAGCACTTACTATCATACCTTTTATTGCAAGTCTCCTGTTTAAAGGAGACGTTGATCCACGTGGCAACATGATATTGCGAAGCCTGAACAAAGGAATCGAATTCACCTACGGACGGGCTCTACAGTGGTCACTTAAAAATCCTTTAAAGACAGTATCTCTGGCTGCTCTTGTTTTCTTCTCATCGTTGTTTCTTGTTAACCTTATCGGCTTCAGCCTGTTCCCAAAGGCGGGATTACCTCAGTTTATTATTACCGTTGAATCACCCAGGGGCAGTAACCTTGGGGAAACGGATAAGGCTGTAAGGTATGTGGAATCGATCCTTGCCCGTATGCCTGATGTAAGATATTACATGTCAAATATAGGAAAAGGGAACCCTATGATATTTTATAATTCATTTCAGAAGAGTGAGCAATCAATCCTCGGCGAGGTGCTGTGTGAAGTCAGGACTGACTCTCCTGATGACATCGAACGGCTCATTGAAAATTTAAGAGATAACCTTAACCAGTATGTAAATGCCAGGATATATGTAAATGAATTTGAAAACGGCATGCCTATAGATGCCGCCATTGCCATGAGAATTGTCGGTGACAATCTCGATTCAATAAGGTATTATGCTGACGAGATTGAGTATATATTAAGGAATACGGAAGGTACAATTTATGTCAAAAATCCTTTAAGCCAGTCGCTTACCGAAATAAAAGTAGTTGTCAACAGTGAAAAGGCAGGGATTTTCGGCGTACCTGCTGTAATGATCGACAGGACAATACGACTGGGTCTTGCCGGGATTATTGCCGGTCAGTTCAGGGATATTGAGGGCAGGGAATATCCGATTAATGTGCGGCTGCCAGGCGAAGATGCAACATCCATGTCATTTCTTAGCGAGATCTATATTTCATCTCTTACAGGGGCTCAGATACCTCTTTCCCAGCTTGCACGGTTAGAATTTATCAATTCACCATCCCTCATTCAGCACTATAACAGGGAAAGGTCCATGACAGTAACATCTTCCGTAAGCAGCGGGTACAATACCGACAGGGTAACAAAGGAGATACTGTCAAAGCTTGAAGATCTGCGGCTCCCGAAAGGATTTAAGCTTATCCCGGCGGGTGAGATCGAGAGCAGGAAGCAGAGTTTCGGCGGTATCGGAACTGCAATCCTGATAGCTGTCTTCGGGATATTTGCTGTACTTATCCTGGAATTCAGGACATTTAAAAGCACTCTCATAGTTCTTTCGGTGATACCCCTTGGAGTAATAGGCGGTCTCATAATGCTGTATATAACAGGATACACTCTCTCATTTGCAGCAGCCATAGGATTTGTTGCCCTTATAGGGATTGAAATAAAGAACTCAATCCTGCTTGTCGATTTTACAAATCAGCTGAGGGAGAGAGGAACTCCTCTTGAAGAGGCTATTGTAAGGGCAGGTGAGATCAGGTTTCTGCCTGTTCTTCTGACAACACTTACGGCTGTGGGAGGCTTGTTACCCATTGCTCTTGGTAGATCAAACCTCTATTCTCCCCTGGCATATGTAATAATAGGTGGATTGATCACTTCAACCTTTATGGCGCGCCTTGTAACACCTGTGATGTATAAGTTGATACCACCGGAAATTAACCAGACTTTTCAGGATAATTGCTGACTGAGATGAGCGGATTCTATTCAGGTTTTATCTGCGCAGATCAGCGGGATCAGCGGGAGACACAAAAATTGCTGACTGACCAGATTACGGTAGTTTCATTCCGGTATGTTTCTTATTTACTGATAATTATAAACCGGGTTTCCCATCCTTCTAAATTGATATGTGTCCTGGTATGACCATTAAGGGGAATGGAATTTTCTACAGGGAATATCTCTCCGGTCTCTGCATCCCACTCATTGACTTCTCCGGAACCGGCCAGGGCAACATCAAGAGAAACAGGCTCTTCTCCTTCATTAAAAATGAAATATAGTTCGGCATTCTTTAATGTCCTGTGGGTATATTTAACCTGCGGGCAAATAATATCAGTTTTCAGGTCGGGTTCGGGAAGCTGCTCCAGCAATGATGAAGTCAGGTTTCCTGAAGGTTCATGGATTGCCCATTTAAAAATTTCAGCCTCCCTGGCATTAAGGATATTTTTATCGGAGACCAATGAAGGGGTCCTGCCCATCACAATGACTTTTCCACCCGATGCCGCAAATTCAATCAGTCTCATCAGTGAAGTTTTTGAAATCACTGACATGGAAGGAATAATTATTGCCCTGTATTTCTGCAGGCTGAGATTTATGAAGTTCCCGTTCTCAAGGCTTAGAACCGACGACAGTGCCTGTTCGTCGATAAAATCGAAATCGTACTGCTTCTCTGTTAACTGTCGCGAAATATCCAGCATACTTTCATTGGATTCCATATCTCCATACCATAAGCTCATCGTCGGCATATATATTCCTGTCTGCGCAGCAGGTCGCCCCTGCGATAAAAGATAAGTTGCCCTGTTTATATATTTTGCGACAGGAGGAAAGGAATCAGACATAAAAAAACTGGTTCTGCGCCGTGGAGCTGATGCAGACACCTGTAAACTGCTATCAGGGGGCGGATTTGCACGATCTCTGGTGGTTGATGCTGACATGAACATTATCTGTACCGAATTGATGCCTCTTACCAGTTGGTAGTCCAGAACCCACTTAGCCTGAGGTATGGTAGGCCTGTAAGTATACGCAGCAAAGCTTTCGGTGAAAGCCCGTGGACGACCAAACAAGTGTGATGCAGAGGAGGCAAGTTTGGGATAATCGGCAACATGATCCATCCATATCTGACTCCAGATAGCATCAACACCCGGCACCCCCACATACCTCATATTCTTAAAATAATCCCCTGAAGATCTTACCAGTGCCGGTAACTGATCCTCATGATTTAGATGTACAATATATTCGATGTTATTTTCCCTGCACCAGTCAGCCTGGACCTTAAAGAAATTATCCCTGAAAAGATCTGACCATACATCCCAGTAGTCTGCTCTCATACGTTTGGATTCTTCGGTTAAGTGTGGTATGTAAAATGACGCCAGGTAAGGTGTAATATCATATCCTTTTCTTATCCTGAATTCATCAATTATTGTAGGGGTCCATGGTGTATAGGCAAAATCGGGTTCATCACCCATAAATCCCATGAAAGTCTTCCCGAACTCATCCCCGAAATATTCCCGGTACTGTTCATGGATCCACTTAAGAAATTGCAGTGTTGCCAGAGGATTCAGGTAATCAAAAAGTGAAGCTGTTGTGTCTTTACCACGGGTTGGATTATTTACTGAGCGTGTTTGTGAAGTTCTGAAGCGATGTCCGACAAGAAAAATACGCCAGTTGCCTTCCGGTGCTTTCCAGTTCAGTACACCGGTGCTTATATCAATTATCCTGCTTGTCTGGTCGTCAGCATTATAAGCAACTGCACTTATGGTGAAACCGGGTAATTTCTTGTAAATATCTTCCCCTTGCTTTAAATCAAACCTGTCTGTAACTACAAGGCCCTGCATTTTCAGATCAGGACGTTCATCACTGAATTTCCCTCCGGCAAAACCACTGGGATATTTACCTTCATCTTCTATCCATACCTTCATTTCCCTTGACTTTGCCTCTTCAACAGCTGTTTTTACCATTGCGAACCAGTCGGGGGAAAGATACTTTGCAGTCATTCCATAGCCTGCTTCAACCATTACACCCCGGAATCCCATTGCTTTTATCCTGTCGAGATCGCGTTTTATAACGGTATCTGTCATCGGACCATCCCAGCCCCACCAAAGTATCATTCCATACTCAGGCGGAGGGGCATTAAAATTTGAAGCTAATTCTTCAGTCGTCGGATCAGATAATCTTTGCCATGGTTGCTGGGCATTGCCAATGATCGTGGAAGTAAAGATTATAAGAGAAATAATTGTATTTTTCATTTCATCCGCTTTATATCATTTCAAAAATAGGTCATTATGTAATTATTTATGATTTGTAACCCACTTATTCCTTAATTTTTATTAACTTGTATTGTTAATTACCTGATCTGTAACTTAAACAAATCTAAAGATGAGAATTCTTATTACCGGGTTTGTTGTATTCGTGATCTGGTGCTTTATTTCCGCATGGTTATATATTGATGTCCTGTTACCTGCGTTGAAAAAACCGGTTCCGGTACAGACAATCCCCGAAATCCCGGTACAGAAAAATGAAGAAGATTCATTAGCCCTCCTGAAGGCTTCTGTACCGGCGGTCCTTATGATCCATTTTGACTTTGATAAATCTGTTGTCAAAGCGGATCCGCAAACAGACATCAGGATATCTGATTTCAAAAACTGGGTAGAAAAGTATCCCGGCTCAGCGGTTACAGTTACCGGCCATACCGACTATGTTGGCACTGAGCAATATAACATGGATCTTGGTCTGCGAAGGGCAATGGCAACCAAAGAATATCTTGGAGAGAAGGGACTTCCCAGGGCAGGGATTAGTGTTGAGTCGAAAGGAGAATCCGAACCGATAGGAGATAACCTCACTTCAGAAGGCAGAGAAATGAACAGAAGAACAGAAATTTCCATTAAAATGCAATAACTATGAAGCCATTATTTATACTACTAGCACAGTCTGCAACGGGAGCGGTTATAACTATAGTCGCTTTACTGCTGATAGCAGCCATTATAGGATACTTTACAGCCTGGTTCTATGCCAAATCAGTTTATACTCCGATAATAAAAGGTCTTGAACAGGAAAAGGAGGGACTGATAAAAGAGGTTGCCGGGCTGCGGGATGAAATACAGAAGCTGAAAGGGACAATTAAAGAGATGGATGAAAAGATAAAAAGCCTGGAGGAGGATATTGTTTCAAAGTCTAAAGAAATACAGAACCTCAGGAAACCTAAAAAAGAATAAAAATATTAACTGTCTTGCTTTTATTTCCGGCATCAGGAATAATATATTTCCGACATTTGAGTGAAATTTGCTATTTTCGTCTTCCAGCAGCAGAAGGCACCCCATGAAGACAGTATCCTTCGTGGTTCTCATATGTATCATTTAACGATCCGGAAAAATGAAGCCATTTGTCTTAGCAGAAACGAACTGGAAAGCCCTGAAAGACCTTGATATTGACCTGGCAGTATTGCCCTGGGGCGCTACTGAAGCACACAATTATCATCTGCCATTCTCAACGGATAATGTAATGGTTGAGAAGATTGCAGCCGCGGCTGCCCGGATGGCCCGGGAAAAAGGCGCCAGGCCGCTTGTGCTGCCTGCCATACCATTTGGTGTAAATACCGGACAGCTGGATATCAAGCTGAATATCAATCTCAATCCGGGAACTCAGTATGCCATCCTGATTGATATTATTGATGTGCTTAACCGGCACGGCATTTACAAATTCCTGATCCTGAACGGCCATGGGGGGAATGACTTCAGGCAGATGATCCGGGAAGCAGGTGCGAAGTATCCTGGTATGTTCATCTGTACCTGTAACTGGTACCAGTCGTTTGAGAATGAGGACTTTTTTGAGAACAGTGGTGGGCATGCTGATGAAATGGAGACAAGCATCATGCAGTACCTGGCGCCGGAATTGGTCCTTCCCTTAAATGAAGCAGGCAAGGGCAAGGCAAAAAAGTTCAGAGTAAAAGCGCTCAATGAAAAATGGGCATGGGCTGAAAGAAAATGGTCGCAGGTAACATCTGATACAGGTATAGGAGATCCGTCGAAAGCAACTCCTGTCAAGGGGAAAAAGTGTTTTAATGAAATAGTGAGGAAGGTGGGAGATCTGATGATTGATCTTTCTGCAGCTGACATTAATAATATGTATGAATGATATGATGAAAAAATTATGTTTTGTCGTTGTGGCTCTGGTATTACTCACCTCCTGTCGCAAAACAGCATTTGTCGTGGTGCGTGAGACCATTCCCCTTAGCGGATCATTCCGCTTTGCGCTGGATACAAACGGGATAGGGATATCTGAAAAGTGGTATTTATCATTCCTGTCCGATTCGGTAAAGCTGCCGGGCACGCTGGATGAGAACAACAGGGGTATCCCCAATACAAACAGGCAGGAGACGATGAGATTGTCGAGGGAGAGGATGTATGCGGGAATGGCATGGTACCAGAAAGAGATTACTATTCCCGAAAGCTGGGATGGCAAGAAGACAAGGCTCATAATGGAGCGCACCAAGCCGACACATGTCTGGATTGATACTTTAGCGGCTGGCAGTAACGACAACCTCCTGACACCGCAATATTATGATCTGCCGGAAACACTGTCACCTGGCAGACATACCTTAACAATTCTCGTGGATAATTCAAACAGTGCGGTACCGAGGGGTATAACAGGTTCACATGCATGGACGGAGCACACTCAGAGCAACTGGAACGGTATAATTGGCAACTTTTGCCTGGAAGAAGTTAATCCCGTCTGCATTGAAAATGTAATTGTATATCCCGATATCGTAAAAAAAGATGTCATTGTAAAGGTCAAGATCAGGATCGACGGGGAAGTACCTGAAAAGCCGGAACTGATACTTGAGGCTTATGCATGGAATACGGAAAAGAAACACTCAGTACCGAGGAAATCCTTTCCGCTTAAGCTGGAGAAAGGAGAAAATGTCGTGGAGCTTACCTATCATATGGGAGGCAGGGTTAAGTTATGGAGCGAATTTGAACCTGCCATGTATAAGCTTAACGTGACATTGGAAGGCAGGGAGGTCCTTGACAACTCTGTGATTGATTTCGGTATGCGTGAATTTTCAACCAGTGGTACCCGGTTCACAATAAATGGAATAAAAACATTTCTGCGGGGGAAGCATGATGCATGTGTGTTCCCGCTTACCGGTCATCCGCCAATGGATGTCGACGGGTGGCTGAGGGTGTTCCGCATAGCAAAATCGTATAACATCAATTTCTTCAGGTTTCATTCCTGGACACCCCCTCTTGCTGCTTTTAAAGCAGCTGATATTGAAGGTATTTACCTGCAACCGGAGTTACCGTTCTGGGGCTCATTCAGGTCAGGCCGTAATCCTGATCTGAATACTTTTCTTCTTAAGGAGGGGGATCATATACTTGAGGAGTATGGAAATCACGCATCGTTTGTAATGTTTGCACTCGGGAACGAACTGTCGGGCGATCAGGAGGTAATGGACGAGTTCCTTGATCATTTCAGATCTGTTGACAACAGGCCTTTAATGGCATATGGATCAAACAATTACCTTGGCTTCAGGGGACAGGCCGCAGGCGAGGATTATTTTGCTGCCTGCAGGGTAGGTGCAGATACAGATACAACGTACAGCACGCATATCCGGGGCTCCTTCTCCTTCGCCGATGCCTACGATGGCGGATATATAAATGGACGTTATCCTTCAACAAGCCTGGATTATTCCGGGGCCATTTCCAAATGTTCGGTACCGGCTGTGGGGACTGAGGTCGGCCAGTACCAGATATATCCGAATTATGATGAGATAGATAAGTATACTGGTGTGATGAAACCCTGGAATCTGGAGATATTCAGGGAAAGACTCAGGGAGAACAATCTCTCCGGCCAGGCACTGTCTTTCTTCCGGGCTTCAGGATTGCTGAGTGCGATATGCTACAAGGCTGATATTGAGATGGCCATGAGGACCCCGGGTTTCGGAGGATTTCACCTGCTCGATCTGCAGGATTTCCCCGGACAGGGTACTGCCCTGGTCGGACTTCTTGATGCATTCATGGATAGCAAGGGACTGATCACTCCTGAAGAATTCAGCCGGTTCTGCAATAAGGTGGTCCCTCTTATGATCATGGATAAATACTGCTGGACGAACAACGAATTGTTCAGAGGGAAGATCAGGGTGGCAAATTACTCGGCTTCCACATTAAAGGACCGGACGGTAAAATGGGAGATAATGAGAATCAATGGGGATATAATTGCACAGGGTGAAGAAAAATGTGATCTTCTACAGGGAGAAGTGAATGATGTGACCGATATTGAAAATGATCTTTCGAATATTGGCAATGCTGAAAGATTCTCGCTGAATATTATGGTTGATGGTACTCCTTATAAAAACAGTTATCCACTGTGGATATATCCCGAAAATGTGGATACACGGGTCCCCACGGGAATAATTGTGTCGGAGAAACCTGATAAGTCAACAATAGCAAGGATGGAAGAAGGAGCGACAGTTCTGTTATTTCCTGACTTTGACGGATTGGAGGCACTTACGGTTGGGGGACTCTATACGCCTGACTATTGGAACTACCGGATGTTTAAAGGCATCTCCGAATCAAACCATAAGCCTGTGTCTCCCGGCACCATGTCGATACTGACTGATCCACAGATTCCCCTTCTCAGTGATTTCCCCACAGAGTTTCATTCAAACTGGCAATGGTGGCCAATTGTGAAGAACAGCAGACCCTTTATCCTTGATAATACACCAGGGGATTACCATCCTCTTGTCCAGGTTGTTGACAATATTGAAAGGAATCATAAGTTAGGGCTGATCTTTGAGTTCAGGGTCGGCAAAGGTAAAGTCCTTGTCTGTATGTCCCGGCTTGGTGAAATACAGGATAAGCCGGAGGGGAGACAGCTCTACAGCAGCATTCTTCGATACATATCATCTGCTGAATTTAATCCTTCACAGACACTGACAGGGAAAGAATTTACAGATTTATTCAGTACGGCTGTCACGGCAAAGAAGACCACCGGCGTGTCGAATATTTCTTACCAGTAGGGACATTGGACTGGAAGGGAAGTTGCATGCAAGGTCCCTAAATATCGTTTTAAACTTTCATTATTTATAAACACAGGTTGTATTATCTGCCCTTATAAAATATGATTTGTAGTTTTTTGCCTTTTTATCCATGCAGCCAACGAGATTCAGAAGCTCAATATTCTTAAAGTCTATAGGATGGCTCTCCGACTGAAGGGCTATGTAACCCTCTTTAAGTGTACTGCCTTCTTTTGAAAGCCATATCTGTTTATCGGTAACTCCCATTTCGTCGAAATCTTTGCCCTCTCTTGCTTTACTTATGAAACCGCCTCCTATCTGTGGTTTCTGAAAGGTGAGAACAGTATCCCCGTCAACAATGAATGTCATATATTCGTCACCCATTACAACCGCTTCCGCATGGATCCACTGGTCGCCGTCATATGTCTTTGAGGATGAGTTTATGCAGTGCCTGTAATCAACCTTACCATCAAGTTCAACAGCTGTGCCCGGGGTACAGACATTTGCAGTTGTACGCATGCCTGTTCCGAGACCTCCCAGTAACTGTAATTCAATTGAAACAGGGAAGAACTGGTTTCCGTTGTTGCTGGCAGCTGATTGTGAGTGAAGCATTATACCACTGTTCCTGTTGTTTCCCCGCGATCCGCCTTTCAACTGGTCTCCGACAAAACGGTAATCGAATCTCAGCTTGTAATATGAAAAGGGCTTTTCATAGTACATATGTCCGAAAAGGTTACTGAATTCACTGTAGTTATCATAATTGATCCTTATCATTCCATCCTCCACTTTGAATGTATTGTTATAATTATCATTCAGAGGACGTCCGGCAATCTTAATATCCCATCCGCTAAGGTCCTTACCATTGAAAAGGGAGGTCCACTCTTCAGCCAGTGGTGTCAGCTCAATTTTTCTGAATTCCACTTCCGATCCTTCTGCCTGAACAGCTATCTGTCCCCTATCTGCAGTGCAGTCAAATCCATAGTTTACAAAATCACCATTTACCCAGACCTTTATTTCCCTTCCGGAACATTCTATTATCATTGTGTTCCATTCCCCTGCAGGATTTTCTGAACCATCGGTCAGATTGGGGATACGTCTGTTCTTGTCTTCTGATATGCCCCATTTCTCAGGCGGTCCCCGTCTTGCTTCCATATCGGGAACTTTAATATCTTCCATTATACACCAGAAATCTCCTGCATTCCCGCTCTCCATCTGCACTTCGATTGACTGAGGGAACATGCTGTAAAGGGCCCTAGGCTTTGAGGCATGTACGAGGACACCACAGTTACCTGGCTTGGCTGCAAAACGATATTCAACCTGTAAGCGGTAGTTCTGGTACACCTTATCGGTAATAAGATGCCCGCCTGGTCTTCCAAGACTCACAAGCATCCCATTACGTACTATAAAAGGGCTTGACAGTGTAGCATCTTTATCCATTGCCGGTACATCTGCATGCCATCCGGTCAGGTCTCTCCCGTTAAATAAACTCACCGGCACCTGCTGTGCGTGCGACCCTATTGTAATTAACCCCGAAAGGGCTGCTGCAACCAGTAAATAGTTCTTCATATTATTATTCCTTTATTTAAATTCGTTAAGGTTATTGAAACGTTCAGTCATTAAATCCCGGGATATGCCGGGTATATGGAAATTTTATCCATAAGGTTACAAGATACAAAAATTCTTTTCTTTGCGCTTAACCTTATAATAACGTTATGGAATACCAATCTGTTCAGTGACTGATAATAATATTTGACTTTATTTTCATATAGCTGGCTTGGTTTATCTGGCATAGTAATTGTGGATTTAACATTGTCTAATTTATCCTTATATATGAAAAAACATGATGAAAAGATCGTTATATGCATTTCATTCTTAGCATTTTTGTTACTTATATCAGCCTGTACAAGCCAGCTGACACCAAAAAAGGGAGTCCTTGAAGGATATATTTCAATCGGCCCTCTCTGTCCTGTGGAAACCGATCCTCCCGATCCGGGCTGTCTTCCAACAGCTGAGACATACAAGGCCTGGCCTGTAAGTATTTGGACAACAGATGGTAAGCACAAGATTTCACTGATAACTCCATCTTTGGATGGCTACTTCAGCCTGGAGATGGAACCTGGCTCTTACCTTGTAAAACTGGACAAAGCAGGGAACGGGATCGGAAGCAGTAATTTACCTGTGGAGATTTCCATAAACTCACTTGAGACAATGGTGCTCAATATAGATATCGACACCGGGATCAGGTAAGTAATCTCTGTAACATATTTTCAGATCATCCTTCTTTAAATGTAATATTCAATTATTGGTTAATGAGACATGATGGATCATTATAGGATCCGGATCTGTATTTCAACTTATTATTAAACAATTTCTGTTTTTTCAGGTTTATATATTAATATTGAGATGAAATAGTTTTCCTGTACGGGCATATTATCTTTGGAAATGAAGAATCTGATACTCATCTCCCTGTTTTTTTCTGTTACGCTATCTGCAATGTCGCAGAAAGTGTCGGTGCAGGTGGTCAAAGCAGAGAAGGCAGGCAAAGCGGAATGGCAGATCCTTGACAGAGATTACAAACTGGTTTTTAATGGTGATGAGTATTATCGCAGTGATTCAGTTCTGTTTTCTCTTGAAGCCAATAAGCGGTTTTTCCTTGAGATATCTGTTTCTGAAATAATCCAGCCTGATACCAGCCTGTATCAGCTTATTCTTAATGGAGAACCAATTATTCTTATTAAATCCGATATCGGTCCCGGGGATCATTTTTTTCCTTTCTTTACCGGGACAAAAAACAGCAATAGCAAAATCGTGGGCGGTACAGATGCTGTCATTTCAGATTTTCCCTGGCAGGTCTTCTTCATTGCATGGAATTACCAGTGCGGAGGCTCAATTATTAATGATAGCTGGATACTAACAGCGGCACACTGTACACAGACAAGCTTTGGTAATCCTATAGATGCCGAGGATATGGCAATTATCGTGGGAGCAACTGACCTGGGATCAGTTCTTCCTGCACAGGAGTATTTAGTGAGTGAGGTAATGATCCATGACGACTACAACAAACTTACCCTCGATAATGATATTGCATTGCTAAAATTACAGGAACCAATTAACTATCCTGATGCCAAACCGGTGAAGATTATTACTGATGAGGACGTTGCGTATGGGGCAACTGATCCGGGTGTGATGTCGTGGGTGACGGGATGGGGACTTACAAGCGTATCACCCGGCGTATTTCCGGATACACTGCAAAAGGTGGAGTTACCAATTGTTACAAATGAACAGGCTGAATCTGTTTGGAGTGCTATTCCGGTAACAGACCTGATGGCAGGATACCTCAACGGGAACAGGGATGCATGTAACGGTGACAGTGGTGGTCCCCTGGTGGTCCCGGTATATGATGAGTATAAGCTTGCAGGAATTACCAGCTGGGGCAGTACAAAATGTAATACATATGGAGGATATACCAGGGTATCTATTTTTGAGAACTGGATAAGATTAAAAACAGGGCTTCCCAAAGAGTACAGACCACCTGCTCCCGTTGGCGATTCGCTGGTTTGCCAGGGTGAGATTTCAGGCAACTATTCAATCGGCTCAGTATCAGAGGCTTCCATGTATGAATGGTCCCTGGTGCCAGGTGATGCAGGGGCGCTTACCTGGAATGACGGGGACGCAACAGTTTTATGGAATACTGCTTTTACAGGGCCCGCTGATATTATAGCCAGGGTAAAGATTAATGATGTGCTTTCTGAATGGTCGAAGCTTGATCTGAAGCTTCTGTCAAACACAGAAGTACTTAGCCGGTCGGCCGATACGGTAATATGTGCAAGGCAGCCGGTCACCTTATTTGTTTCAGCCAAGGGGTATAATCTGAATTACAGATGGTACAGGAACGGTAGCATGGTCCAGTCGGGCCCTTCAAACCAGCTGGCTATAGAAAGTCCGGGAACGGATGATACGGGAGACTATACATGTGAAATATCCGGCTATTGCGGGGAAGCATCATCAGAAGCAATACATCTTACTGTTCTTCCGCTTACTAAAATAACATTTATCTCGCCCGATCTGCAGGTTCCTTTCGGACAGAGTGGCACGGTAGACATTATTTCTGAAGGGCATGACCTTATATATGAATGGAAAAAGGATAGCACTGTAATTGAAAACAGCAATATTTCGAGCTTAATGCTGACAGATATGGATGCAAAAGACATTGGTCTTTACAGGGCCACTGTTACAGGCACCTGCGGCACGGAGATAAGTGATTCAGTATATGTTTACACTTCTGTAACTGGAACAGATGCTGATTTCTACAATAATTTCTTAGAATTGTTAGAAGATAACACTGGTTCAGGTTGGGAATCTATTACAACAATTGGAGTTTTAGAAATCTCAGAAGATGGAAGTAGAGATTA
>CAYQBZ010000001.1:7538-30315 GCA_964415855.1 uncultured Rikenellaceae bacterium | reverse complement strand
ATCATAAAAGGGACCCTGAGCAGATGAAAATCGGCCATCAGTTCAAGACCAAACGATCTGAATATCTCTTTGTAATCATGGAAAGCATCAGGAACCAGGCCACCGCTTGTACTGCTATAATATGTATTACCTGTCCCGGCAGCGTAATCATAAAATAATGCTGTCCGGATCCTTTTAAGGTAAAACAGGCCCGAAATATTGAAATCGGGGTATAGCAGAGGCATTGCATAATCTGCTGAAAGGAACTCAAGCTCCCTTGAGTTGATATTGTTATATCCGCGGGGGAAGGAGACCCTGTTGTTAAATAAGTATTTCTCAGTTATCTGTTTTTCCTTCTCGAACCTGACCTTTACCCCGTTATTGGGAAGAAAGCCGGGGAAATAGAATGAGCTCTTAAAGGAGAGTGCTGATCCGTAAATGGTTCTGTCAAAAGGTGCGAAGGAGTAATTTAGGTCAAACGATTGTGCCCATCGCGGAAAAATGTCACGCATCGCCGACCTGCGATAGTTCGAGAAATATATCCTTCCGGCCACGATGGTCTGCCCGTAATCGTATGCTCCCTCTTCCTTGATGTATATATAATCGTTTTTATAGCTGGTTGTAACAGAAGGACGGAGAAACCGGGTAAATGCACCGGTGGAGAAGTTAAGAGGCAATGATAAGGCATTCGAAAATGTCAGACCGGGCATTGTCTGTGGAGGATTGCCTACATTTTCTCCCAGTTTGGCAATCCTGGGCTGATTACCATAGTTTAGATGCGATTCAAATACCGGGTACCAGCCTTTCCATGTGATTCTCGAGTGTACAACATGTTCCCTGTCCCTGGAATACTCATACCCGACAGAGGAGACAAGGGTACTAAGGTAATTTTGTGTCATAAGAGTAACACCCGGTCTTATTGATGCAGGATCGGACCGGATCTCTTCCAGGTCGGCATAGAAAGGCATCCAGCTGTGAAATTTAAACAGATGCTGCCACTTCCTGTATGGCACAGGATTGAATACGGATTGCTGTTTATCTGTATTTTGCGGCGGGGTAATATCAAAACGGTTAATAAGGAATGATGAGGAATTTATCCTGTCATAACCTGTTGAAGCTACATTGGTTATTTTGACAGAGCAGATATTATTCCCCTGAGAAGAATAGTCACTGAATAAGATCCTTCCCCCGTCAACACAGAGATCGCTTACGCCAAATCTGGATCTGCTCACCTGGCTTATCTTCCTGTCAGGCGTTTGCAGATAGATATTGTCAGTACCTGACCGGGAACTTATATAGAACAGGGAGTCGTTCAGAAGCACGGAAGATTGGATGTCGTCTGTTCCGGCCTCTTTAAGGGTCTCCCACCGGTTTCCGGACATAGAATAGGACATTATTCCTTCCCCTCCTTCTGTCAGGGAAATAACTGTAACCGTGTTTCCTGTTGCATTCCACTGTGGACGCTGGAGATAAGCATTCCCGGGAGCAGGAACGGAAAGAATGATGGTTCCGCTGCCGGCCTCAAGAATAACAAGACTATTCTTGTTCTTTATGGTATTCTCCACGGCTGCAATCTTTTCCCCGTCGGGTGATATCGCCGCAGCAAGGTATCTTGATTTTCGTGATAGCCTTTTTGTTGTTCCGGCAACCACATCCATCATCTTTATGACAGAATAGTCCCTGTTTTCCCACCTCGGATCAGGCTGGTTTTCAATCCAGACAAGCTTACCATTACCATAGGAGATGAACCATGGATACATCTGTCCCGGAGTATGGATTCTTTTTTCCGACATGTCTGACAGGTTAATAATTACAAATGAAGGAGGGTTCACCAGGGAGGTTTTAATGGAAATAATCCTGTCGTCACCGGCTGGTACAGGTGAAAAATAATTTACAAACCTGCCTTTTTTATCAGGATTTAAAGATTCGTATAAAATGGCATTGCTTTCTGATACATCTTTGGCCCATATTGCCCCGAGACTATCGAATGTTTCTTTGTGAAGTGTTTTTTTTGAAAGACCCGAACTCCTTGAAAGACTTATATTGACAGGATTCAGTGTGAAAGGCTGCTGACCCGTAAAACTCAGTACATTGTTCCATATCTGGAGGTCATGTTTTGCGAGAGCCCATGTGACCATCTGATAACCAGACTGATAATGATTGGGGATATATTCCCTGTACGATCCGTTGAGTATCCTGTCATAGTTATACATTCCTCCCTTTTCAACTGCGATGGCCTTCAGCTCTTTCTGGAATGAAGGGCTACGGCCTCTTCCTGACCGCGACAGAACAGATTCTGAGAAGACTGCATCACCTTCATAGAACCATAATGGTAAAAGGGAGGATACTATACCCGTAGCCTGTTCTCCAAGAATAAAGGAAAGTGCTTTTGTAAAGCCGGTATTTAAAGATTCGAGCTGGAAGACGTGGGTAAGTTCATGCAGGGCCAGTTGTCTTTCCGGAGCCAGCGGTATAGTATTCTGTTCGGGAGTAGGGTATATCTCCATCCGCTTTGGGGCCCAGGCGACATAGCCATTGGATGACGTGGTGAAATTGTGGATAATGACAGGGATATTGATTTTCCTCTCAGGAAATAAAGCTCCAAGTTCAGAATATGCTCTTTCCAGCGATTTTGCATATGTGATTCCCTCTGGTCCGTACGATTCGGGGTAAATTACTGTGAACCGTCCTGTCTTGATCTGCATCCATTTTACAGAAGCCGGATCCTCTCCGGTATCATAGTATTGGGCAATAGCTGTACTGGAGGCAACAAAAAAAATAGCTAATAACAGGGCCGGCAGATATCTCATATAGGCGACTATTGCTCAAAAGTAGTAAAATTAGTGAGTTCAGGACCATTGAGGTCAGTATGAAAAAAATAAGTATTTTCGTGGTCTGAAGACGAACAGGGGATTTTAAAAAAATATTGAAGGATGAAGAATTACAGGCTGGTAAATAATATTGTCGGGTGGACGGTATTCCTGGTTGCAGCGGTCACATACCTGATGACTATAGAACCGACAGCAAGCCTTTGGGACTGCGGTGAATTCATTGCTTCAGGTTTCAAACTTGAAGTAGGTCATCCCCCGGGCAACCCGGTCTTTATGGTACTCGCACGTTTCTTCACCCTTTTTGCCGGAGGAGATACTTCAAAGGTGGCCGTCATGGTAAATTCAATGTCCGCTCTTGCAAGCGCCTTCACTATCCTGTTTCTTTTCTGGACCATCACCCATCTGGCAGGGAAGATCCTGCTCGGCCGGGATGATAAATATTCTGTGACGAGGGTTATTGCAGTTATGGCTGCAGGTTTTGTCGGTGCTTTGGCATACACATTTTCAGACTCTTTCTGGTTTTCAGCAGTGGAAGGTGAGGTTTATGCGACATCATCCCTCTTTACGGCACTTGTTTTCTGGGCAATACTTAAATGGGAAGATGTTTCAGAGGAAAAATATGCCGACAGGTGGATCATTCTTATCGCCTTTCTTATGGGGCTCTCCATTGGTGTACATCTTCTGAACCTCCTGGCAATACCTGCAATAGTACTTGTATATTATTTCAGGAAATTTAAATATTCCTGGAAAGGACTATCCGTTTCACTGGTTGTTTCTGTTATTCTTCTTGCTCTGTTACTTTATGGAATAATACCCGGGGTAGTGACCATTGCGTCAAAGTTTGACAAGTTCTTTGTAAATACTCTTGGATTGCCTGTTAACAGCGGGATGGTAATTCATGCTGTCCTTCTGACCGTACTGTTCATTTTTGCAGTAAAATTCACTTTCTCATCTTCGGATAAATCAAGGACAGGGATATTTGCCATAACTGCCCTGTTTCTTACCGGTATATGGATCGTGTCAGGTTCAGCTTTCTTAAATATAATAATTCTTGCATCCATATCCGGTATCCTGTGGTATTTGGCCGGTAAAAACAAGGCTGTGCTTAACAGGATCCTTCTTGTGGTTATGGTTATTCTGATTGGTTATTCCTCCATAGCAATAATTGTTATCAGGGCATCGGTAAATACGCCTCTGAATGAGAATAACCCGTCAAATCCCTTTAGTCTTCTCTATTTCCTGAACCGTGAACAATATGGTGAAAGACCTTTGCTACGCGGTCCATATTACAATGCTCCCGTGATTGATTACAAAGATGGCAAGCCTAAGTATTCAATCGAGAACGGCAAGTATATTATATCGGGTTATAACCTTGAGCGGGTATACGACCCCAGGTTCATAACCCTGTTCCCCAGGATGTGGAGCGACCAGAGTGACCACCAGGAGATCTACAAGGAGTGGGGAAGGGTAACAGGCACTAATGTGCAGGTTACGGATCCGTCGGGAGAAAAGAAGATTATTAAAAAGCCGACCTTTGGCGAAAACCTGAGATTCATGTTCTCATACCAGTTCGGATACATGTATTTCAGGTACTTCATGTGGAACTTTTCAGGAAAGCAAAATGATACACAGGGGACAGGAGGTGCTGTGAACGGAAACTGGATAACAGGCATCAGGCTCCTTGATGAGCCAAGGTTAGGGACCACTGACCTTCCGGCTGATCTTAAGAATGACACCTCAAGGAACAAGTACTACCTCCTGCCGTTCCTGCTTGGACTGGCCGGCATGCTCTATCACCTGAACCACGATAATAAGGACTGGGGAATAATCCTTATCCTGTTTATTATGACCGGTATGGCTATCGTCTTTTATCTTAATCAGTACCCAAACCAGCCCAGGGAGAGAGATTATGCATATGCAGGGTCCTTTTATTTTTTCTCGGTATGGATAGGTCTTGGTGTTCTGGCATTGTTTGACTGGATTTCGAAACTTACCGGAGAAAAGATTGCAGCTCCTCTTGCAGGAATACTGTGTTTCTTTGCCGTACCTGTGCTTATGGGTTCACAGAACTGGGATGATCATGACCGGTCGGGTCGTTACCTGGCCAGGGATGTGGCATTTAATTATCTTAATTCCTGTGCCCCTGATGCAATACTGTTCACTAATGGCGATAATGATACATTCCCTCTGTGGTATGCCCAGGAGGTCGAAGGTAAAAGAACGGATGTGAGAGTATGTAATCTTATGCTGCTTAATACCGACTGGTATATTAACCAGATGAAACTGAAGATGTATGATTCTGATCCGCTGCCTGTTACTCTTCCTGTCAAAAAATATTATGATGGGGTGAATAACCAGGTTTTCATTGTGGAGAAGACAAAAGATGCAGTGGACATATCAACAATTATAGACTGGGTAAACAGCGACAACAAAGCTACAAAGGTACAGGTATCTACATCGGAGCTTTATGATATTATACCATCAAGGACCATCAGGATCCCTGTTGATCGTGAAAAAGTGATTGCATCAGGTACGGTTAAGCCTGAGGATGCAGATAAGATAGTGCCGTACATAGATATCAAGCTGAAAGGGAATGCCATTCTCAAGAGCCAGCTGATCGTTCTTGATATACTGGCACATAATAACTGGGAGCGCCCGGTATACTTTGTTACAGGCTACCACAACGATGCTATGGGTCTTGAGGAATATTTCCAGATGGAGGGCCTCGCTTTCAGGCTGGTCCCTATAAAATCGCAAAATTTGAGCTGGCTGGATTATGGCAGGATTGATACAGATATTTTGTATGAAAACATGATGAACAAATTTGTGTGGGGCGGAGCCAAAGAGCCCGGAGTAAATATAGATTATAATCACAGGCGGACGCTTATTGTCATTAAAGCAAGGCTGAATTATGCCAGACTTGCCAAAGCCCTGGCTGAAGAAGGGAAGAATGAGAAAGCGATACAGGTGCTTGATTACTGCATGGAGACACTGCCGCTGGAAAAGATCTCCTACGACCCTTATATGGCTGATATAATTGAATCGTATTTTATTGCCGGAGCTACTGAGAAAGCTGTCAGTATGACCAAAGCGTTCTGTGATTATTATTATGAACGGCTTGACTATTACCTGAAACAGAATCCGTATATAATAAATTCCGCTGAATTTGAGATCCAGACAGCTATTCAGTACACCTCACGCGTTGCAAACGCCTGCGAAGCTTACGGGAAACCGGAACTGGCCGGGGAAATAAATACGAAACTTGAGAGCTATTATGCAAGCTATATTTCTAACATGAGGCCTGGAGTAAACTGAAATATTCATTCCTGATAAATGATCCCTGTTTTCTGGTATATATATTTTTCAAGGAGGAAAAATATCTTTTCCGGGTATATCGGCTTTAGTACATATTCATTGCATCCTGCGATATAAGCTTCTGTTTTGGCTTGTTCCGACGAATATGCGGTTATCATGACAACAGGTACATCCTTCCTCTCTTTACGTAAGGTCCTGATGCAGTCTATTCCATTTATAAGGGGGATCAGAAAATCCACAAATACCAGGTCAATCGTAGTGTTTTCCTGGTTCAGGAAGTCGATAAATTCTTTTCCTGTCCGTAATATTTTCAGATCAGCTCCGGAATTCTTCAGCAGTGTTTCGTAATACCTGATTGACGGCAGATCATCTTCAACAATTACTATTCTTTTGCCTGTCAGATCTAAGTTGCTGATATTCAGGGTCATTATCAGGTTTGTTTAAGTTTGTATAAAATTACGATAAGAATTCCACAGCATGCTCATATGTCCCCTCAGTTATTAACATTTTATCAACAGGTTCTAAACAACTAAGATAACAGATATTTGTTTTCCTGAATAAAAATGTGCAATTTCGTACAGATAAATCCTCAAAATCATGTTAAGACTCATGCACGTTATCAGAGTTGCCATCTTCTCATTAGCGTTGATATTGCCTGGAATCTCTGCAAACTGCCAGGGCGGATTTGATAATCCTACAAGGGCATTGTACATCTTTGACCTTTCAAGATACATCGACTTCGGACCCGGTTTTGCAGATTCGTCAACATTCAAGATAGGGATGCTTTTAGGTGATTATGACCTGATCAATGAGATGGGCAATTTAGCTAAAACACGCACTTTGATCCAGGATAAGCCGGTAGTGATAATAGGATTTAAAAATATTGAGAGTGTTACTCATACCCAGGTACTTTATGTAAACAAAAATGCAGATTTCGACCTGGACAAAGTCAAGGAAAAGATTGCGGGCCATCAGACAATGCTCATAACAGAAGGTTACGAATTCAGAGAATCGATGATGAACTTCATTGTTGTTGACGGACGACCGAGGTATGACATAAATGAGGAGATGGTTAAGGAAGCCGGCATGGCTGTACCGCAGGAGCTGCTCTTTATGGCCATTAAAACAAAAGAAGACTGGGAGAATCTTTTCGATATTGCATCCAAACAGATTGAGGAACAAAAAGTGACAATTGAGCAGCAGCTTGAGATGATTGGGCTTCAGAAGGAAGAGATACTGAAACAGAAAAACCTGCTCGACAGTCTTGACAAAGAGATAGTTGAAAAGGAAAAAACACTGAATGAAAAACAGGCGGTTCTGGAAAAACAGTTTGTTCAGATAGACAGACAGCAGGGAGAAATCTCTGCCCAGAAGAAGACAATCCTTCTCCAGCAGGAGGAGGTGCAGGTTCAGAAAGATACTCTTGCCAGGCAGAAGGAGAAGATCACTCTTCAGTTGTCAAGGATAGATGAACAACTTCAAAAGATATCGGAACAGGATGGCAGGATCAGGATGCAGCTTGAAGCGATCGAAAAGCAAAAACTGATTCTCTATTTTGTCGTTATTGCGCTCCTGATGGTCAGTTTCCTCGGGTATTATATCTATCGTGGATATAAGATAAAAAAGGAAGCCAATATAAAACTTGAGGAAAAGAACAGGACCATATCATTGCAGAGGGATGAGATTGCGGAGCAGAGAGATCTTGCCGCTGCCCAGAGGGACCAGATAGCTTATCAGAAAAAGCATATTGAGGACAGTATAATGTATGCCAAGAGAATACAGACAGCCCTGATCCCTTCTCTTGAATTATTCAGTGACAAGCTCGAACATTTTGTTCTTTATAAACCCCTTGCGATTGTAAGCGGGGATTTCTACTGGGTGGCTTCCCATGGTAATCAGCAGATAATAATATCTGCCGACTGTACCGGGCATGGAGTACCTGGTGCTTTTATGAGCATGCTGGGTGTGACAATGCTGAATGAGATAATAAATGGCAAGCATATCATCATGCCCGACCAGATTGTTGAAAACCTCAGGCAGGGTGTTATAAAGTCGCTGAACCAGCAGGCTGCTGAGGATAGTATAAAGGACGGGATGGATATTGCGGTTTGTATGGTTGATTTTGATAAGGACCTCCTCTGGTTTTCCGGTGCCAATAATCCACTGTACCTTGTCAGGGGAGGTGAACTGATGCATTACAGGGCTGATAAGATGCCGGTAGCAATCCATTACAGGATGGAACCATTTACCCTGCACAGGATAGAACTGAAGAAGGGGGATGCTTTTTACATCTTCTCCGACGGCTTTGCTGACCAGTTCGGTGGTCCCAGGGAGAAGAAATTTATGTCCATGAAACTTAAGGAGACACTTGTTTCAATGGCCGGTATGCCGATGCTGAAGCAGGGAGAAAGACTAAATGAAATATTTGAAGAGTGGCGTGGAGACAATCCCCAGGTGGACGATGTAACTCTGATAGGTGTCAGGTACTAACGGCATACATATTTCGTTGTGAGGGTTCCTGTTGTAACAGGAGCCTTTGCTTCAATAGCAATTAATGCTGCACCACAGTATTCTGTTTCAAATCCTTCAGTGACATCCCCGGTAGATGAATCGGTAGTCACAAGCTTACAGAACTTGCAGTCTTTAAGAGATTCACAAGATGTGGCCGCCCATGCAACAAACAGGAACGCCGCTCCGAACAGAAGTTTTCTTTTCATAGTACAATTATTTCACTTCAAAGATAATAAAAACTCTTTTCTTCCCGGAGCAGAAATATTATAAAAAGGTTGCATTATTAAATATCAGCCGTTCCGATGCATCATTTTCCAAAAATGACAGTCATTTCAACAGGAATGAAAATAATTATAAATTGCGAAAAAAATTATCGTCATGGAAGATTCAAAAATGAAAAAGCATGTAACAGTGGTTGGGGCCATTCATATCGGTTTCGGTATTCTCGGGCTGATCGGAGCTGTTGCCATATTTGTTGCATTACATTTTGCCAGGGGATTTGTTCCATCCAGTGAGGATGTCCCCAATATGATACTGGGCTTCCTGGCAATAAGCCTGCCTCTGCTTGTAGGATTCATGTCAACCCTGGGCCTTGTCGGAGGTATTGGCCTTCTGTCCTTTCTGCCATGGGCCAGGTACCTTATTATCGTCGTTGCTGCCCTGGGTTGTCTTAACATTCCCATCGGTACTCTGAAGGGTGTATATTCATTGTGGGTTCTGCTACAGGATGATACCATTAAACTGTTTGAAAAGAAATAGACTGGGTTAAAAATAATGGGTAGAGACGTTCAATTTGAACGTCTCTGCTTATTTTTGTACTGTCATTAATAAGTAATCCAAATGGCCGACGACAATAAGATCATTTTTTCAATGTACAGGGTCGGAAAATCATTTCCGCCACACAGGCAGGTGCTTAAGGATATTTCCCTGTCTTTCTTCCTCGGTGCAAAAATCGGTATAATTGGCCTGAACGGATCAGGTAAATCAACTCTCATGAAGATCATTGCAGGTGTGGAGAAAGAGTACCAGGGAGAGGTCACTTTTCTTCCGGGATATACTGTTGGTCACCTTCCCCAGGATCCCCTGCTTGATGAAAAACGCACTGTGAGAGAGATCGTTGAGGAAGGTGTCAGTGCAATAATGAATATATTGAAGGAATATGAAAACATAAACCACAGTTTTGGCGAACCGGCTGTCTATGAAAATCCTGACAGGATGCAGGAGCTGATGGACAGACATGCTGTGCTGCAGGAGAAGATAGATTACCAGGATGGCTGGAATATGGAACACAGGATTGAAAGGGCAATGGATGCCCTGCGGTGCCCCGACAGCGAGGCCAGGGTAAATGTTCTTTCAGGCGGTGAACGCCGAAGGGTGGCCTTATGCCGTTTGCTCCTGCAGCAACCTGATATACTGCTGCTTGACGAGCCCACTAACCACCTCGATGCCGAATCTGTTCAATGGCTGGAAACAACATTAAAACAGTATCAGGGCACAGTTATCTGTATTACTCACGACAGGTATTTTCTGGACAATGTGGCAGGATGGATACTGGAACTCGACAGGGGAGAAGGAATTCCATGGAAAGGTAACTATTCATCATGGCTTGAACAGAAAGCAAAAAGACTTGAAATAGAAGAAAAAGGCAACGTAAAAAGAAGAAAAATACTTGAAAGGGAGCTCGAATGGGTGAGGATGTCACCCAAAGCACGTCATGCAAAATCCAAAGCACGACTGGGAGCTTATGAAAACCTCCTTAACCAGGATGTTAAGCAGAAAGAAGAAAAGCTCGAGATATTTATTCCCAACGGTCCGCGACTGGGAGATAAAGTGATTGAAGCCAAATCAGTCTCTAAATCATTCGATAATAAACTATTGTTTGAGGATCTGGATTTCAGCCTTCCACCAAACGGCATAGTGGGTGTTATAGGTCCCAATGGTGCAGGTAAAACAACTCTTTTCAGAATGATAATGGAGCAGGAAATTGCAACGAAGGGTAGCTTTAAGATAGGTGAGACAGTAGCACCTGGATATGTCGACCAGGCTCATGCCGGAATAGATCCGGCCAAAACTGTATATGAGGTGATCTCAGGTGGGCAGGATGATGTTATGGTTGGTAACCGTCTGGTCAATGCCAGGGCCTATGTGGCACGGTTTAACTTCACCGGTGCCGACCAGGAAAAGAAATGCGGTATTCTGTCAGGAGGGGAGAGAAACAGGCTGCACCTAGCTCTGACACTTAAATCGGGAGCCAATGTCCTGCTCCTGGACGAACCGACAAACGATATTGATGTAAATACCCTGAGGGCTCTTGAGGAGGGCCTTGAGAACTTTGCGGGTTGCGCTGTGATAATTTCCCACGACAGGTGGTTCCTCGACAGGGTCACAACCCATATCCTTGCTTTTGAGGGTAATTCTAAAGTAGTCTGGTTTGAAGGTAACTATTCCGACTATAAGGAGAGTTATAAAAGGAGAGTGTCGGACACAACACCGGTAAGGATAAAGTATAAGAAGCTGGGATGAGGAACGGCGCAACGGCTTAGCGGCACAACGGCACAAAGGTGTTAAGGCACAAAGGTATAAATAAGGCGAAAGAGGGACGAAGAGAAGGTGATTAAGAAGAAAGAGTTATATTTGAGTAATTATAGCTCATTAATCATTTCATCAACATATAAAATGACGAAAATAATATCTGCCTCATTTATTTCACTAATTATCATCTGGTTATTCTCAGGCTCATTAGTCTCTGCACAGATCGGTACCAGGTTTCCTCCTGAGAAGAAAATTGTATTGGATCCGGTCACAGGAACTCAGCTGACTTTTCTTACCAGTAAACCTGCAGGGGATTCAAAGATATACCAGACTCATCCGCAATGGACAGCCGATGGTGAATGGGTTATTTTCCGTTCGAGCAGGGTGCGGGGAGAGGCGATGGCCGTAAATGAAAAGACTGGCGATATTGTCCAGGTAAGTGAGGGTGGTTATATGGGGATGCTCAATATTGCCCGGAAATCGATGAAGCTTTATTTTATGAGATATGCTCCCCGGGAGGAAGGTGCCACGAGAAGGATGGGCGGGCCCCTGCAGGTAATAGAAGTTGATCTCGCAAAATTGTTCGCCGACAGTAAGGCAAACAGGCTGAAACCTGAAAGCGAATATCAGCGGATTTGCGGCACAACACCCGTGGAGATGGGAGCAGGTGGCGATATGGCCCTCGACGGTGATGAGGAAGTGGTCTACTTCAGGATCGGAAGGGATGAGGCGGCAAAGCATCTCCCTGCAGGAACCAGGATAGAACCCAACTTCGGCCCTCGCAACATGGGTGCCGGTCCTTCAGGGATCGGAAGCATGGATCTGAGGACCGGCGAAACGAAAATTGTAGTTGCCGTTCCTTTCCAGGTTGGTCATATCCAGACCAATCCGTGGGTGCCCGGAGAGATAGTCTTTTGCTGGGAGACAGGGGGTAAAGCGCCACAGAGAACATGGACAGTAATGGCAGATGGTTCAGGATTACGTCCTCTGTATCCGGAATCGGATTATGAATGGGTAACACATGAGGCTGTCATTTCAAGGGATGAGGTAGCTATAGCAATAATGGGACACAGGAAGATTGGAACTCCCGAATTGCCGCCTGATCCTTCGAATCCGGGTCAGGAAGTGGCATGGGGACCTTCAGGGACAAGAGAAAAACCAAGCGGCCTGGCCATTGTAAACCTTAGAACAAGAGAGATGACAATAGCAGGTCAAACACCGTCAGGCAGCGGTCTGTGGCACGTGAACGGCTCTTCAGACGGACGATGGGCCGTTGGGGATGATTTTAAAAGAAATATCTACCTGATAGACAGGCATACCCACGAAATGATATTGCTTTCGGCGGGACATAAGGAAACAGCTGCAGATCACCCTCATCCAACTTTCAGCGCTGACGGCACGAAGATAGAGATAGAAAGTGCAATGCTCTCTGAGGACAACAGGTCCATGAATATCTGTATTATTCCTGTTCCTGAAGACTGGCTCAGAAGGACATACGACTAATCAGGTAAATACTACCTCATTCAGGCCCTTTACCAGGTTAAAGCATATTATTGACTCATTTGAGTCTGAATACCATGTACCGGCTTTTATTGCCTTCCTGTCGTTTACTCTTTTTAATGGTATTAATTCGTTAGCATTTTTCCTGATCCCGGGATTAAGCTTTGACGGACTCATCCTAAGGGTGAAATCGTTCGCTGCGAAGGGTGCCCTCAGCAGAAGATTTTTACCGTTTGCAGATATAGATGTCAGCTCCTTTGCAGCCCAGTATCTGGCAATTTCACCCTGTTTCATCCATATAAGGTTATCATATTTCAGGTTTAATCTCCTGATAACCTCTTTAAGGATTTTAAATCCCAGCTTATCACCGTTATAATAGACGCCCGGCCAGTGGCAAACCATAATGGCGGGCTCCCCGCTCTCAATAACATCTATCATCCGGCCTGACAGCAGGTCTTCAGTAATAAAATTATCTGGATTTCCGGGGGTTAGCCCGTCCCAGCCTCCCAGCCAGTCGCCAGTACAACCTATTATCGATACCACACATCTTGGATCAGGACCTTCAAGATCTTCAGGATATTTTACAAGAGGAGCTACACTCCTGCCCTTCTCGGTATAAAGATCCCGGAAATAATGTGAGATATCTGCACCATATACGTCACTTACTGCCTGCATAGTGCTTATTGCCAGGTTTTCCTGGTTACGACCCCCGTAACCTCCGGGTGTTGTAAGCCCTTCGCATGGCAGCCCGGCTTCTTTGAGTATGGTCAGGGCATAAGCCTGGTAGACTGCGAGCTCATCAGCACTTTTCTCCTGGCTCCAGTCCCAGTTTTCCATAAAGGCAGGCGTGGCATCAGGATATGGTTTCCCCGTTTTAATATCTATAACACGTGTATGGCTGACCATCTCGGGGTGGATATCCCAGTTAGGGACCATAAGCTCGCGGACAAGGTCCAGGCTGCTTTTTAATTCCTGTCCAGTCCATCCCGGGATTAACCTGTTCACCCAGCCAGTGCATGCCGGATATGGCACAATGCTGTATTTCCCTTTTATGCCATTTTCAATACTCCATTCACCGAACTCCCTGACAAAGCTGTCGGGAATTTCTCTTGGAAGCTTTCTCCAGTCCTGTTTATATTGTTCGGGAAAGACCTCTGCAAACTGCGGGATACCATAATACGCCATATTCACAAGACAGGTGGAATCGTCTATAATCAGGCTTACCGGTGCGCGGTAACAGGGATTAATTACCTCTGTCTCACCCTGAATACCGGAGATCATTCTCATATGAGAAGGTGAGGCAAGAGCCAGACCAGCCATGCCTGTGGTTTTTATAAATGAACGTCTTGTGTAACTCATGAATTTTCTGTTGTCATGAAAAGAAGACACAAAATAATAGTCCAAACGAGTACCCGAAGCTCCTGTAACGCTTATATTTTTATGAATATTTTCTTCTTATACAGCCAGTAACACATATACCACATAGCTCCCCAGACAGCCAGGCTGGCAATTACCGCTGTAGTCAGTTCTCCACCCCATGAAAACAACAGGTTACTGAATGGTGTCATAATTCTCCTTAGCGTACTGGTAAAGCCAACCTCAAAGAAACAGTAGATAAAGATACTGTTCATTCCCACTATTATAAAGAACCTGGATCCCCGGGAAAACAGTTTTTTCACATCAATGAGCCAGTAGCAGAAGCAAAGGGCGAGAATGGTCCAGCCACCGCTGGCAAAAACAAACGATGAGGTTGCAATCTTCTTTATAATGGGTGTGATATTCAAAAGGTCGAGTGAATATCCGATAACAAGCGCTGATACACCGGCAATGATCAAAGTCTGAATTTTCTTTACCGGTGTCTTATTGCTCATGAGGAGCTGTCCGCACAGCACACCCCAGACCGTATGAGCTGTTGTTGAGACAAAATTCAAAGTTGCCCATGTACTTGCCTTCTCAACACCTTCAATCTTGTTGTTGAACCAGGCTCCGAGGTTCTCGAAGTTGGTCCAGGGGTGGTTGAATCCCTCAACCGGGAAATATCGGTAGGCAAGATCGATAAGTAAGAGAATTACCAGGGTAAATATCAATTGAAAGCGAAAACTCTTTTTCATTATAAGGAAAGCAACCAGGTAGGTAACGGACATCTGCGCAAGGACATCCTGGAACCTGAATACCAGTCTCCCTGCAGCAACGAAATAAAGAGCCCATCCAAGGAATAACAGCATGAAAGCACGTTTGTAGGCATGTCGACGGATCTTCTTCCCGCTGTCTCCCTTTTTTAACCTGTTGGCAACTGCGAAGGGCAGGGCCACACCTACTATGAACATAAAGAACGGTTGTATTAAATCCCAGAAATGTAATCCATGCCATTCGTGGTGGCTGAGCTGGGTTCCCAGGAATTGCATGAAACTGCTGTCAAATTTACCGAACTGGCTGTAAAGCCGGGATGCTTCACCTGCCAGCAGGAACATCGTAAATCCCCTGAAGAAATCCACCGATGTTACCCTGCCAGGAAGGGGCGACGTTACAGGTTGTGTATCTGTGTTCATTGTGGTCTGGTTTAAGTTAAAAATAGATAGTTTGGGAAGCCTAATTTATGGTTTTGTTTCATAAAAACCTATAGTATGATATTTTAATTAGGGTGATATTCATTAATGTTACGATGCAAAATATCTTCAAAGGGCTATATTTGCCGTTTGAAATTATTGTAGTATATATCAAAAAACTATCTTATGAAGATTGCTTCAATGATCGGATCGATGATTGTGACAATAGCGCTGGTATTTTATTCAATAGGATTTACCAGGGAACAAAGAAAAAGGAAAATAAATACCAGGGTTTTATTCTTCTATACAATTGGAGTAACTCTTGACGTTACAGCTACTGTCTTCATGATAATAGGGTCCGGCAGGGGAATGGTGACCCTTCATGGTTTTATCGGTTATTCTTCTCTTCTGGGAATGCTTATCGATACGATTTTACTCTGGCGCTATAACAGGAAAGAGGGACCTGATAAGGATGTGAGCAAAGGATTGCATCTATATTCACGCATCGCATATATCTGGTGGGTGGTTGCCTATATAACAGGCGGACTGCTTGTGGCAATCAGTAAGATGGCAGGTTGACAATTATTCTTCGCCATCCTAAATAATTACTACCTTTAGCATGGAATTCAATATTTGCTGGTTACTCACTAATATCCTGTAACATGAAGACAAAGATCAATTCTGGCATATTCGTGGTTATCATTTTATATTTCTTCCTGGTAACATGTAAGAAAAATGATACTTCCCCCTTACCGACCGTAATAACATATCCCCCTGTATTTATTGCATCAAAAGAGGCAACAGTGGGGCTGACTGTTAAACCCGACGGAGGGAATGATTTCATATGTGGTATTTATATGGGGACTCTTGCTGATCCTGAATCCACAGGTGCCCAGTTCCAGATAGGGAGTGACACAGGATTATTCCTTGGACAGATAACAGGGCTGACACCTGAAACAGAGTATTTCGTTAAGGCATATGCCAAGAATGCCACGGGAGAGAATCTCGGTGATGAGGTTAGTTTCACAACACCTGCTTTGATAGAAGATTACGATAATAATATTTATGAAACAGTAATAACAGGGAGCCAGCGGTGGATGGCAGTCAATCTGAGGACGTCCCATTACATGAACGGTGATCCGATAGGCACAACTGATCCTGCAACACTTGATATTTCAGGTGAAAATGAACCGCAATACCAGTGGCCTTACGGAGGAAACATTGACAATGAATCAGTCTATGGTAAATTATATTCCTGGTTCACTGTGACTGATCCCAGGAAAGTTTGTCCTGACGGCTGGCATATCCCTTCGGATGCTGAATGGACCACCCTTGAATCTGATCTGGGAGGTTTCAGCATAGCAGGGAGCAGACTGAAGGAGGCAGGAAATACACACTGGATAGCGCCATATAATCTCGATGCCACGAATGAGAGCTGTTACAGGGCGCTCCCGGGGGGTTACCGGAGCAACACCGGTGGATTTTCATATATTGGTAATTACGGATACTGGTGGTCCTCAACCGAAGGAGACAATACCACGGCCTGGATAAGATCACTGTTTGTCCAGTCATCCCAGGTAACCAGGGTTGATTTTGAAAAAAGTAATGGTGCTTCTGTAAGGTGTATAAAGGACCTTTAGTAAAAATTCTTCCCGGAATGAATAAAATACGTATTATAATATGTATTAAAATACGTATTTTAATACATATATAAGACTCATAATCAGAATTATGATTTACTCAAGCAATGTGATCATAAGTAAACTTTCAGTTAACTTATAAAATGATAATGAACAGTGTTTATATTTCACTGATAACCGAAATAGTAAATTTGTTTTGCAACGGTGAGGTCAGGTTCATCTTATGAAGACATTCTTTTTGTTTGTATCCTTTTCAGTTGTTTTATCCGTTTCATCAAATGCCATATCCGTCGCGAATGATTCAGCTTTGGTCTTTTTCCCGGGCAACAGAATATACCCTTCTGTGTTCCTCGATCCACTGGAATGCCAGCTGAACGGAGGTTATTTCCTGTTATACGGACCCGGCCATGACCTTGGCCTGTACTCGTTGGTGAACCTTGGTTTCAGGAGACCTGTTATTGCGAAGTACAGGGAATCGATGTCATGGGAGATCAACTTCGGTGCTTCAACCTTCTCGCAGTTTGATCTTGTTAAGAGGGAAGATGGCAGTTATCTTGCAGGGCTTCTTAACAACGATTACAAGCTCACCGGTGATCTGAGCATTAAAAAGAATAATAATGTATTTCGTCTGAGGTTATTTCACATATCGTCTCACCTGGGTGACGATTACATATTACGCCACAATGATACTTTACCAAACGATAAGTCGGTGAATTATGAACAGGCGGACATCACCTGGCTGAAGTCAATGGGGAGCAATTACTGGTATATCGGGGTAGGTGAGATTTATACAAAATTTGCATTCAGGGAAAGACTTTCGTTATATGGAGGGGGTTTATGGAATTTTGGAGGGCCACGGCCGGCTAACCTTTTCACATCGATGAATATTAAGTTGTTTGCCGAAAATAATTTCACCCCTGACATCAGGATCGCATTTGGAGTAAATATATACAAGAGATCTGAACCTGTCATCAGGATCTGGCTGGAATACTATTCAGGCCAGCTTCCATACAGTACACTGGATTATGGAAGGATAAGCTGGACGGGCCCGGGGATTACGATAAATTTCCTGTGAGCCCCTTCATGTTAAATCTTTCAATACCTGCTGAACCGGGGATTGACGGCATTATTATATATTGAGCCGAATGTATAATTAATGCTTAGCGAACCTCCTATTTCAAAGCTTGTTGCCTGTTGTTTAAGACGTAAGAGCCTTTCAGCCTCCGACAGATCACCCTTTCTCTGGTTCAGCCTGTTGTTAATATATCTGGCTTCACCATTAATTGAGAAAGACAATCCCTTAATTAATCTGATTCTTATAAAACCGTCAACAGCGAGGGTGTTTTTAGAGAAATCATGGAAATAATTCGAACCGTATAATGACAAATTTATCGATCCCCATTTTTCCTGTACCTGGTATGCAACGCTTATCTCCTGACTTAAACGGTGTTCTTCCATTATATTGAAGATGGAGGTATCTATGTAATTACTGTATTCATATCCGACACTGTATAAAAATCGAAGTTGTTTATGGGTTGCCTCAGAGTATGGAAAAATATCATATTCAATGGCAGGTTCAAAGGTATGTCTCAGGTCGTAATTCGACTGGGTGGAACTTCTGAGATCCCATCTTATTCCGGCTGACCAGTGATCGCCAAGGCTTTTTACAAAGAGGAGGTTTACCGATTCGGAACTCCGTGTGAAGGTTTCATAATCATCATCTTCTATGAATTGTTGCCTGTTGAAACTCTGGTCAAAGTCTAGGTCGAATTTAATATCAGGCGTAATTTTTGAAATTGTAAATGAGTTTGACAGGTTGAGGTTCCTGTAACTTTCTTCAGCATTAAAACGCGGACTTGTTCTTATTTCAAAGACCCAGTTGTTCCACTTATCGATAACTTCAGCAGTCTCAAATCCTTCATTATGCACAACGTCTATTTCATTTATCAGCGGGGTTCTGACCACATACCTCATCAGAGCCATTTTAAGCATTTGGGTCCTTTTTTGTCTTATTACCGCACTTGTCTGGTCAGGACTGCTTGTAAATACCAGGGTGTCGTTCATCCCCTTAAACTCACCGATCCCCTGGAAGGAATAAGTGAACTGGTCCCCTCCGCTACCCGCATCCTGATCAGTAACAAGAATGTAGACCTGAGCCTCCTTCACATCCCTTACATAGTTTACATATGGGATTTCCTGCCTGGTATAATTCATATCGCAGCTCCTGCAATCGAAAAAGACCTTAATTGCTCCGTTCCTGGAAGTGTCGGCTTCTGTTGCCGAAAGCCGGCAGAATCCTGAAAGAAGCAGAAATAGAAAGAGTATAGTAAAAATCGGACATTTGAACAATTTGCTCATCAGAAGATATTTAGTTATGGTTTAATTTATGAATGACCGGAATGGTCAGAATATTGAAATACTACGTAAAGAACGGACTTCAAAAATATTTAATTAATCCATAAAATCTATCCGGGAATGAATCCTGAAGGATTAATTATAGATTTTTAACATATATAAAAACCTTGATATTATACACTCAGCAAGCCTGGCTGTTCCGATGTTCATATTCAACTGAGCCGCTTACATTTTTTATTATTCGTATCTCAGGGCTTCGACAGGATTCCTTGTGGCCACCCTCCTGGTATGGCCTGACCGCTGCAACCTCCTCCAATAGTATGCCATGATGCAGCTACTCCCGTGATCCCCGGTGTGCCAAGCAACTTATCCCTTATTGCCGGATACTGGCTTATCATTTTGTCATTCAGGTTATAAATATTTGTCGGTCCTTCGGGATTAAACCCAGGGGAGAGGTTTTTCAGATAACGGATTTCCCTGTTGATACCGAATAATACTGTAAATAAGAAGATTGTAATTACCAGTTGCAGAGCACCGGTTAAATTCATCACATACTTTCTGCGGTTTCTCATTCCGGATTGTGAATTCAGCACATATAAAGGCTTAAGCCTGCTCAGATAGAAAGCAGGATAACTTCCGGACAGGAATATTGTAAGCAGGAATACAACCGGAAGCGAAACAATAAATACAGGGGAAATTAATAACGACAGGGGGAATTCACGCTGCATGAGATGGCCGAATTCCGGTAAGATTACTATGGCCAGTATTAAGCCGATGAGAAATGAAATGGTAACAATAAAAGATACTTCGCCAAAGAACTGCCTGAACAGGCTTGCCCTGCCAGCTCCGTTAACTTTCCTGACACCTATCTCCTTAGCCCGCTTTTCCCCCTCCATGACGAAGAGGTTTATGAAATTGGTCAGGGCGAGCAGCATTACCATAAAGGCAATAACTCCGACTAAAATGATCGTATGGATATTCCCCTGATGGCTTAGATCATAAGATACCTTTGAGTACAGGTGTATTTTCTTCAGTGATTCTGTTCCGGACTCAAAATCATATTTAAGATCGCTGAATCTTTCTTTCAGAATTCCGGTATTTGCATTACAGATCTTCCGGCAAGTTGATTCTGCATCTGCATTGGTACTAAGAAGGTAATATGTAAAGAATTCGAGCCCCTGCAGACCTGCAAGATTATTTACAGCTGCCATTGGCATCAGAATATCGAACCTGAAATGCGTATTAAGGGGGACATTTTCCATAACTGCTGAGACAGAATAGCTTTTACCGCTCATCAGTAATTGCTTCCCTTCAGCAGGCTGATCCCCGAATATCTTGAATGCAAGGTCTTTTGTAAGCACTATTGAGTTAGGATCATCCAGTGCATGTATTAAGTCACCTTCCAGGGATTTGAAGTTAAAAATCCTGAAAAAGGATGAGTCAGCATATAACAGGTTATTATTGGCATAACGTGCCTGGTCATAACTGACTTCCACGTTCCAGCCCCGGTAAATCTGTACTGCATTCTCAATACCCGGAATATTATCCGGGATTTCTGTATAGGCCTGTCGCAGGTTAATCGGTTGAACAGATTTATTCCCATCACTTATCCATATAGTATTCAGGCGGAAAATCCTGTCGGCATTTGAAAAATAACGGTCATGGCTCCATTCATGGAGTATAAAAACAACCAGCAGTACGGTTGCTGCCAATCCAATGGAAAGTCCTGCAATATTGGTAGCGAGAACCATCCTGTTCCTGGACTGGGATCGTAGCAGGTTTCTAAGCCTCATAATCACTGCTGATGACATTATCCATGTTACAGATAAAGACGTATGAATCGGTAAAAGGTAGCAGTAAGTGTGTTTGCCTGTCAGCTTGCTTCAGGGATCTTTGAAAGCATAAGGATTAATTATGTGCATTAAAATGGTGGTAGAATTGTTCCTGATAACTGGTATTGTTGGGTCCATTGATCAGACTCATATCCAGGGTGGAGGATTTTATTTGACTTGGGTTAATGTTTATCCTAAATTTGATATAGTTTATTTATGAGTGGTAAAAAGAAGTCCTACAATCATTAATTATTGGGTTAAACATTCTTTAAATTCATTTAAAATGGCACATATGCGAAAATTAGCAGGGATTTCCGGTCTATATCCCGGGAGTTCTGTCTTTACATTTGCAGTCAACGGGGGAGAACTGCCTGCAGGCAAATATGAAGAGATATTCTGCGGCGATCATTTATCAGGTGGCACTTATTTTTACAGTTTGAAGGCAGGTGAATTCATCAAGACCAGGAAGTTATTGCTTTTGCGGTAATAATGCATGGATACTGATGTACAGGTTTCATGAAACTGTACCATCTTACTTATCTGCATCTGCAGATATTCATGACTAAAAATAAATTCAATTAAACATACTCCATTAGGAAAAATTGAATATCTTCATGAGATAGTTACAATTAAAATAACAGGAGAACAGACATGAAAAAGAAGAGTAGTTTTATGATCATCCTTGCACTGGCGCTTGTATTGCCCGTCACTGTTATGATGGTGATCCTGGTTGCCGGGACAGGGTGCAATGTTTCTTCAAGCAGGCCGGAAGGTCCGTGTGATATCTATGCTAATGCGGGTACACCGTGTGTAGCTGCCCACAGCAGCACAAGAGCTTTGTATGCATCTTATAAGGGTCCGCTGTACCAGGTTATGCGCCAGTCGGACGGCAAAACCCTGGACATAGGTGTGGTAAGGTCCGGTAAGGGTGACCCTGGCGGATATGCAGATGCAGCCGCTCAGGACAAATTCTGTGCTGATACATATTGCTGGATCACTATACTATACGACCAGTCAGGTAAAGGTAACCACCTCACACAGGCGCCCCGCGGAGGATTCAGCGGCCCTGCCATGGGAGGATTTAACAACCTGCCAATAGCCGACATGGCGCCGGTTACCCTAATGGGGCATAAAGTCTACGGCATCTTCATCGAGCCGGGCATGGGCCTGCGGGACGACGACCCGGTCGGGACCGCAGTCGACGACCAGGCAGAAGGTCAGTATTGGGTCGTTAATGGTCATCATTACAACTCCGGATGCTGCTTCGACTACGGCAATGCCGAGACAGACAGCCGCGACGACGGAGACGGCACAATGGAAACCACGTATTACGGAAACGCAACTGCCTGGTATCACGGGCAGACCCCGGGACCGTGGATCATGACTGATCAGGAGAATAACCTGGTGGGTTGTGTAAATGCGTCTCCTTCCGATAAGTACTGTCCGGATCTGCCAAGTATCACCTGGCGCTTCGTGAATGCAATGGCTGATGGCGAACCGCACCACTGGAGATCTATGGGAGGTGACGCACAGACCGGAGCCCTGTCGGTAATGTTCGACGGGACGCGCGTTATCAATGACAGGAGCAGCTATGACCCTATGCGCAAGCAGGGGGCTATTCTCCTGGGTAACGGAGGTGACAACAGCAACGGTTCACAGGGAACATTTTATGAAGGTGCAATGACGGCCCCGGGAACCTTTCCTGGGTATCCGCCGACCCACTTGGCCATGTACTA
>CAYQBZ010000001.1:0-7528 GCA_964415855.1 uncultured Rikenellaceae bacterium | reverse complement strand
GAACCTTTCCAACACAGGAAACCAATCAGAAAATACAGGCCAACGTAGTGGCTGCAAGGTATGACGTTCAGCGTCTTAGCCTTGCCCCTGCGGATGCAACCGATACGCCTCCCGGATTACAGACATTCTCCCCGCTGTCTTCTCAGAACACTACCCTGACATTCACAAATACCACAGGGGAACCTGTGAGTAGCCTGACACTGAACATTTCTGTGCCCAAAGGATGGAGATCTGTTGTTTTAAACGCCGATGAATCCTCAAAGATATTCCCTAATACAATAGCCCCCGGAGAGAGCGTGAGCTCAACTTTCACAGTTACCTCCGGGCCGGAGGCTTTCAACGGTGACCTGGTCGGCAAAGCCACATGGACGGTTCAGGGGAATAATAAGACTCACTCTGAAACAACCACTGAAAAGGTACGAAACGTCAATCCGGTCAAGATTAATGAGTTCCGTATAAGTGACGGATCTCCTGACAACCAGACTAACTCATTTATAGAACTTTATAATGCCGGTGACAATGAAATCAATATCTCAGGCTGGACCCTTACACATCATGCAACCCAGCAGCCTGTATTTTCTTCCGTGAAAATACCGGCAGGGACAAGGCTTGCTGCACGCGGTTTCTACCTGTTAGGTTTATCCAACTCCGGATTGGCTGCTCCGGCGAAAAAAGGCGAGTCGACCATTTATGTAAGGAGTACCACAGGCATGTCGGCCGGTGATATGATTGTAATAGGCACCGGCCCAACTGCAGAAACACACAGGATCGAAAGTATTACCACAGCTCCCGAACCGGAGGCACCAGCATCACCTTTCGGCGGAGGCCGCAGAGGGGGCCCAAGCGGCTCAACAACCGTCTGGCAGCCGCTCCCCGACGGACCGGTGATCACGATCGCTGCCGGCTCGACAAACATACCTGTCACAAGCGTAGCCGGATTTGAGGTCGGCCAGAAGATGGCGATAGGTTATGGTGCAAGTTACCCTGCTGTTGCGCAAGCCATTGAAAAATACGAAGTTGTGACTATCACGGAAGTCGGTAAGCAGGGCACTCAGGCCTGGCTCTCTATGGACGCAAAAGCCGGCGATACAAATATAAAAGTTTCTTCAGCAGGAAACATCTCAGTTGGAGATAAGATCAGGCTGGACATCGATAGCAAGGGACATGGGATCGAGACTGTCACCGTGACGCGTGCAGGCACACAATCGTCCCGCAGCACTTTCAACGGTCCTTTATCGGAAACGGATGATCCGGGCACGGGACTTGACCTGACTGAACCGCTTAAATTCGACCATGCGTCGAACATGCCCTTCAGCGCCGCGGGAACAGGGATAAGCTTTGAACCCGCTACAGCTTATGCTCACTCAAGCAATGAGCCGGTACTGGCACTTAGCTCCGGCATAACGCTTGACCAGCCCCTGACCAACAGCCATGATATTGATGCAGTGGTTCGTGACGAAAAGGTTAAAACCGCAGGTTACCAGGGAACCCCGTCACCCAACCAGTGGTTCGGAGGACCCGCCCTTTCACCCGGTGCAGGTAACATGGTGCTGCGTGACGCTGATGGCAATGTTGCTGACGGCCTCAACTATGGCGGACTGGTAGATCCCTGGGCCGCCGAAGGGTACCAGGCTGCTTCCGGAGCCGGAGAAAGCGGTTGCTTCGTACTATCACCCGGTATGGGAAGAGGCTTCAGGATGGGTCCCTCAGCGACAGCCAGCCAGCCCGACAGGAGTGCAGGTCGCTTCCCGGACGGTGCCGACAGTGACAATAATTGCCGCGATTTCCTGTTGCAAAATGTAATTACACTGTTAGCTGAAACACCAACAGGTTCAAGTAATATCAAAGTTGGCAGTGTGGAAGGCTTTATCACTGGCCAGAAGATTATTATAGGCTCAGGCACAAACAGCGAGACTTCAGTTATTGCCACTATTGGTACGGCAGGCGGCACCACAGTGGGTACTGCCACCAGGGCCGGCACAACAGTTATTCCTGTTAGCGGTGTGGACGGTTTCAATGCAGGTCAGACAATCACAATAGGTAGTGGTGCTGATCAGGAGACAGCGGTTGTTGCTTCCATAGCCGCCGGACGCCGGCGCTTTGGAGGACGCAATAACAACCCGACCGATACCATTACCGTGGCAAGACAGCTCAGGTATGCACACGTTGTTGGTGCACAGGTTTCCGGCAGCGGTATTATGTTATCGGCGCCATTGACCATGTCGCATGACATCGGTACACAGGTTGCCGGAGACATACCCACACCAGGTATGCCCAATCAATATACCAGGGAACCTTAATGACCCCGGCAGGACGTTCATGGTCATGGTGGAGCCTGATACTGACGGGATTGAATATACTGGCCCTGGTTTTGAGTGCCATCATGAGCTGGCATTACCTGGTTGGCGGAGCTATGGCTGGCTGTGGCAGCGGGAGCCCGTGCGAACAGGTGCTCAATAGCCAGTGGTCGAAGATAGCAGGGATGATACCTGTAAGTGGTCTGGCGATGGGAGTATACCTCACATTGCTTGTGGCAAGTCTTTATATTGGTCCGTCTACTGAGGTCCCTGTGAGACGACTGGCCTGGAGAGTTATGCTGATCCTGGCCGGGACGGTTGCCGGAAGTGCCATTTGGTTCACCATCTTACAGAAATGGATCATTGGGGACTTCTGCCCTTATTGTATGACTGCACATGTTACCGGTCTTCTGATTTTTGTCCTGGTGATCTGGCAGGCTATAACCGGAGCCGGTGGTCAGCCAAGAGGGAGTATGATAAGGCCTTTGCCTGCGCTGGGACTTACGCTGACAGGCCTGATCCTGGCTGGCATCCTGGTGGCTTTTCAGGTAGGCTTTGCTCCCCCAGCCACGGCTGTATACAGCGACGGCAAGTCACAGGAGAGCCTTCCCGTAATCGATTATCATACCGTACCGGTTACAGGATCTTCCGACTCTCCTTATATCGTCACTTTGCTCTTTGACTATCAATGTTCCCATTGCCAGAGAATACATTTCATGCTCGATGAGGCGATTCGCGCTTACGATGGAAAGCTGGCATTTGCACTCTGTCCTACACCGTTGAATAGCTCTTGCAACCCTTATATCCAACAGGATGCGGATGCTTTTAAAAACTCATGTGAACTGGCGAGGATCGGCCTGGCAATATGGGTTGCCAGTCGGGAAAAGTTTCCTGACTTCGAAAACTGGATGTTCACATATGAGTCAGGGGACGGCTGGCACCCGCGCAGCATTGAAGCCGCAAGGGAGAAAGCAATTGAACTGGTTGGTCAGGAGAAGTTCGATGCTGCATGGACCGATCCCTGGATCGGGGAGTATCTGCAAACTTGTATCAGGATTTACGGGCTGACACTCCAAGGCGGACAGGGAGGAATCCCCAAACTGATTTTCGGTTCGTATTGGGTCATACCCGAACCCTACAATGCAGATGACCTTGTGACGATCCTGCAGAAAAGCCTTGCTGTTCCCGAACCTTAAAACAGCAGATTATGAAAAGACTGATAATTACCGGAACGTAATACAACTACATCAGTCGCAGGTAAGCTAAAAAGAAACGAGGTAAAGAATATTTATGAAAAAGTTGTGATGTCCTGTAACTTTATCTATCAGCGGGAGTCTAATGTTTATTTATTGATATAAACCAGCCTGAAATATGAAACATTTATCTCATTCTCTGATCCGCATTTTAATAGTTTTTGGACTTTTGCTTGAATTTAGTATCACATCTGCAGAATCATATAGAGACTTAGCACAGGATCCTGTAACAGGTAACTGGCTGGGTGAACTTGAAATACCAAACACTGCAAAATTGAGAATGGGTATAACAATTTCCCCGGACGGTAAAAGCAATTATAAAACGGTCCTGAATATTATAGACCAGGCAACAGGAGATATTGGCTGTGATGAAATTATCCAGAAGCATGATTCGGTTATTATCAGAATTAAGAGTTTGGGCATTGAAATTGCAGGGCTTGCCGATCCATCTCATATGACCTTAATGACTGAATTCAGGCAAAGAGGTGGTATATTTCCAATACTTTTTTCCCGGGTTGACAAATTACCGGAATTAGTCCGGCCACAGGAACCTGAAAAACCTTATCCCTATAATGAAGAAGATGTTGTTTATAAAAACGGGAAAGCCGGGATCAAGCTGGCAGGGACTCTAACTCTCCCAGGATCAGATGTTAAATGTCCTGCAGTAATTCTAGTTTCCGGATCTGGTCAGCAGGACCGTAATGAAGAGGTCGGGAAGCATAAACCTTTCTTGATAATTGCTGATTATCTGACCCGTAAGGGTATTGCTGTTTTACGTGTTGACGACAGAGGGATCGGTGGTTCGACCGGTGATTTTGACCGGTCAACTGCCCTGGATTTTGCTGATGATGTAATGGCGGGAATACAATACTTAAGAAGCAGGCCAGAAATTAATCCGGATGAAATTGGAATTATTGGCCATAGTGAAGGAGGTACAGTTGCTCCGCTTGTCGCTTCAATGGCACCGGATGTTGCATTCGTTGTGAGCATGGCCGGAGTATTTGTAAATTTCGAAGACATAGTGCTTGACCAGATACTGAATCAATTAAAGCTTCAGGGGAAAAATGATGAAGATATGGAATTGGAGCGTAATTGGCGAATGCAGATATATAACCTGGCTAAACAATCCACAGATTCTGCAACTGCTGCAAGTAATCTATGGAGTATTTATAATGAGTTGTCAACAGACGAAATAACAAGGCTGAATTGGCCAAAAGGAAGACAGGATGCTCAAATAAAACAAGTACTGAATCCCTGGTGGCGTTGTGCTTTAAGTATGGATAACAAAGCGATACTTTATAAGGTAAAATGTCCGGTACTTGCTATTTACGGAGACCTGGATCAACAAGTAGATCCGGACAAAAATATCCGGATTGTTGAGGAAGCATTGCAACAGGCAGGGAATAATAACTTTGTGGTGAAAAAACTTCCGGGGCTTAATCATCTCTTTCAAACAGCTCAAACAGGTTCGGAGTATGAATATTTCAGGATTGAGGAGACTTTATCACCCCTGGCTCTTCAGGTAATCTCAGACTGGATATTAAAAAAGGTCATTTAAACAATAACATAGCAGGAATCTGAAGTCAGGGAAATTGCAAATTTCTCCGGTCTGCTACCATCGTTAAATCCCTTTACCGCTGCCGTTAAATGACCGGAAAAGAGGTTGAAGGAAGAAAAATTAATGTAGACTGGATATAACGATATTGAACCTGGCGGGCAATGGCTTGACTGCATTGAACTCTTAGATACATAACTAAATACAAAATAATAAGTTGCAGAATATTGTAAACAAATTTAAATAGCAAATGTTAGTACATCGGACCTGATACTCATGTGTATGTTCATTACATGTTGAAAGTATCCGGCAGGGCCCTGGACACAGATATATGATAAAAGTAAGAACAATATGAATGCCTGGAGAAAAGAATTGTCACCGGAAAAAGTCATTGAGCTGACAGGCATTTTAAAAGCCCGTTTTGAGAAAAATACCGACCGCCATAAAGGTCTTGAGTGGAATAAAGTCATGGCCAGGCTGGAAGGTGATGCAGAAAAGCTGTGGTCAATTAATGAAATGGAAAGAACCGGAGGGGAACCAGATGTTCTTGGGCATGATCTGAAAACGTTAAGCTGGGTGAAGACGCCTGACGAAATAAGACGACTCGGTGGTGCTATCTTTTGTGACAGGCGTTATAACACGGTCTTTACATACCATAACGGTGCGGAATCATACTATGCCTCACGGGGATTTCGAGGTTTGCTAAGGGTCTGAACTTCATGCCAACCGGTCCTTCTCTGGAGCCTTCAGGGAAGAACTGAAAGATTTCAAAACAGGAAAAGACACAATCCAATTCCCTTACGATAAACCACTTCCGAAAGCTCTGATACAAAAAATTGCATTATACAGATTTAATGATGTAAAAGAGAATAATGCAAAATGGATGTATTAATTTTGTATAACAGCTTCTGCCGCAATAACTATTGTAATGAAACCAGGTTACATCATTAAGCATTTACTCGGATCATTCATTTTCTTCGCAATACTTTTTATAAGCGCCGGCCGCACAGATTACTGGCAGGGATTAGTATATGTGGCTATCGGACTAATAATGTTTACACTGAACTATACGATCCTGAGAATTGATCCTGAACTCCTGGCTGAACGTTCAAAGCCAGGTGAAGGAGGTATGAAATGGGATAAATTAATATTAGGATCTTCTTTTCTCCTTACTATTGCAATGTACATGGTTGCAGGACTTGACAGTGGTCGCTTTCACTGGTCACCACCATTTCACCCCATCCTGTTTGTGACAGGAGTATTATTTACTGTTTGCGGGCAGCTTCTCTTTCTTATTGCACAAAAGCAAAATAAGTTTTTCTCCAGTACCGTTCGGATCCAGTCTGACAGGAAGCACACGGTATGTGATACGGGACCATACAGGATAGTGAGGCATCCTGCTTACCTTGCATCAATTATGCAATCGACAGGTTTCCCATTATTCTTCGGATCATTATGGAGCATAATACCGGTAAGTCTTTTGTTAATTTTGCTTCTGCTCAGAACTTACCTGGAGGATAAAACATTAAAGAATGAACTGGATGGATATATTGAATACTCTCATAAAACCAGGTACCTTATTTTGCCTTATATCTGGTAATGTTTGTTAACCTGGCAGACCACCCGCCGGCTGATCTTTCTCAAAAATAACGTTGCAAGCAGTTATATTAAGATTTAAATTTATGAAGGATCACTACCTGACAAGAGGAAAATAAAACTCACACAAAAACATCTTCGATTTCTCAGCGGAATTTTAATTCTTACGGGAGCTGAAATTTCTGTACTGGCAAAGACATATAATTCCGAATAATATCTGCTAATGAAGATACTTCTGAGCAGCAATCCAGCCTTTAACAATTTGTAAGACTCCATAGCATTTCCTTATTTAACCGGGAATTAAAATAATATCACCGTTAATTTGGAACTGGAGAATTATTATACTTACTTTCTTCACTGATTTTAAGAAAAATTCAATTATGAGAATTTATAAGCTGATTGTTGGAATGGTATTGAGTTTATATGCTTTTAGTACTTATTCGTTAACTGCCCAAACTGGTGATCAGATCCTGGACGGAATTGGAGAAACAGGATTAATTGCGCGCTATACATTTACAAGGGATGCAAGTGACAGGTCCCGTAATAATTTAAATGGCAGTATTCAGGGCCCTGACGTCAGGTTTGTAAATGACAGCCTGTTTCGCAGGGTACTCTCTTTGCCGGGAGATGACGATGCCTATATTTCAATCCCGGGGGAAGCGGTGGCAGGAGAAGAATCACTTAGTATAACCGGATGGATTTACCTGCGTTCTGCTAAAAGCGGCCAGATATTATTCGATTTTGGAAAAAACAGTAAGTCGCATTTCTTTAGTGTTCCTGAAGGGGCCGGCGACAGAGAAGGTAACCAGGCTCAAATCGTGAACGGA